>JAHWKS010000370.1 GCA_019347795.1 Planctomycetota bacterium
GTGTGCTCAGGCTTTGGGCCGGGCAGGCGCGCGGGTGCTGGTGACCGAGATCGATCCCATCAACGCCCTGCAGGCGGCGATGGAAGGTTACCAGGTGGTGACCATGGAAGAAGCGGCGCCGATCGGCAACATCTTCGTCACCGCCACCGGCAACCGCGACGTGATCCGCGGCGAGCACCTGCAGGTGATGAAGAATGACGCCATCGTCTGCAACATCGGCCACTTCGACCTGGAGATTGACGTGGCCTGGCTGGAGGGCCAGAAGAACGTCAAGAAGCAGACGATCAAGTCCAGCCAGGAAGTTGGCGGCCCCGTCCATCGCTACACGCTTCCCCACGGCCGCTCCATTCTGCTGCTGGCCGAAGGGCGGCTCGTGAACCTCGGCTGCGCCACCGGGCATCCGTCGTTTGTAATGTCCAACTCGTTCACCAACCAGGTGCTGGCCCAGATCGAGTTGTGGGAGAACCAGGAGACGTACGAGCCGAAGGTCTACGTCCTTCCCAAACAGTTGGATGAAGAGGTGGCGCGGCTCCATCTGGAGCAGATCGGCGCCAGGCTCACTAGGCTGACCCCGGACCAGGCCGAGTACATCGGCGTGCCGGCGGAAGGACCGTTCAAGCCGGATCATTACCGGTATTAACCGGCGGCTGAGGTTGTCCACGCATTGCACCAAGGAGGAAGGTCCCGCCCGGCAGGCGGGACCCTACGGTCATGCCTACGATTCAGGCTTTTCGCGGACTTCGTTACGATTTGAGCCATGTTGGGGCGCTCAGCGATGTCGTCGCGCCGCCGTATGACGTAATTGATGACGCGCTGCAGGATGCTCTCTACAAGAAGCACCCGGCGAACGTCATTCGGCTGATCCTTAATCGGCCGGAGCCGGGAGATGAGCCGGACGAAGCTTCGCAGGGGAACCGCTACCATCGCGCGGCCGCGTTCCTCCGCAATTGGCGGAAGGAAGGCGTGCTGATGGCGGAGTCGGAACCGGCGCTCTACGTCTATCACCAGGTCTTTGGCTACGGAGGGCAGGAGTTCACGCGCCGCGGCTTCATGGGCCGGGTGCGGCTGGAGCGGTTCGGCGACGGGAAGATTTATCCCCATGAAGAAACCCATGCCTCGGCGAAGGCGGACCGCCTGCGGCTGACGCGGGCCTGTAAGACGAATCTCAGCCAGATCTTCGGCCTGTACCCCGATCCGCAGAACGAGGCGCAAAACCTGCTTGAGGCGGCCGTCGCCGGCGAGACGCCGCTAGAGGCGGTGGACCATCTGGGCGTGGTGCATCGGATGTGGCCGGTGACCGACGCGCAAGTGCTCTCGCAGGTCGCATCGATCATATCGCCCAAGCCGGTCTTCGTGGCCGACGGTCATCACCGTTACGAAACCGCCTGCAACTACCGCGACGCGCTGGCGCAGCAAGAGGGCTCCTTGCCCGACGATCACCCGGCGAACTTCGTTCTGATGATGTGCATCGGGATGAACGACCCCGGCCTGCTGGTGCTGCCGACGCATCGGCTCTTCCACGGCCCGGCGTCGATTGCGTCGGATGAGCTGACGGCCCGGCTCGGCGACTTCTTCAAGACCCGCCTCGCCGGCGAAGGCCCGGACCTGGCGGAAACGGTTTGGGACGAACTCGAAACCGAAGGCGATCAAGGCCGGATCGGCCTCTACGCCGCCAAGGACGGGCGATGGGTGGTGGCCCAGATCACCGATGCCGGCCGGGCGAAGATGAAGGAGTTGGCGCCCGACCGCAGCGACGACTGGCGGAGCCTGGGCGTAAGCATCCTGCACCGCCTGGTGATTGAGAATCTCCTCGGCGGCAAGGACTGGCCCAAGCCCGCGTACGTCCACCTGGTGAAGGAAGTGGTGGAAGGGCTGGAGACCGACCAGCACCCGCTGGCGGCCGTGGTGATGCCGGCCACGCTCGACCACATCCGCGCCGTCAGCGAGCACGGCGAACGCATGCCGCCCAAGAGCACGTACTTCTATCCCAAGCTTCTCAGCGGCCTGGTCTTCAACCCGCTGGAGTAATTTGGTTGACGAGGCGGCAGTCGCTTTGCGAAAACCGCATCTCGGCTCGCTTCGCTCGCCGTCGGTTACTCGCGGAGCGAGCAACCCACCCTCGTGGTTTCACGTGAAACGGCGGCGCAAACCTCTCCTTCGGAGCCGACTCGAACGTCTGCGGCAACGCTGCGTTTCACGTGAAACGCAACTGGCATTCCGCCGCGAATGCCATCGCGGTTACAATCCCGCCCCGCGATTCGGACAGATAAGGTAGTAGGCACACTCCGTGTGCCGTAGGTCGGCTCGCAGTGTGAGCAGTCGGAAACGGCACACGGAGTGTGCCTACTACTCTCGACGGGAGCCATGGCGTGGCGCGCATTATCTGCGTGGCGAACCAGAAGGGCGGCGTCGGCAAGACGACCACGGCCGTGAACCTCGCGGCAGGCATCGCCAAGGCCGGTCTGCGCACCTTGCTGGTGGACCTCGACCCGCAGTGCAACGGCGCCTCGTCGCTGGGATGCCAGCCCGCCTTGCGGCATCCGCTGGTGGAGATGCGTCCGCTGCGCGAATCGATCGTCGAAACGGCCGTCAAGGACCTGCACCTCTTGCCCGGCAGCCGCAACTTTCACGACGTCGATCACCTGGCCAACGCCGAAGCGCGCGAGACCGACCTGGTCCGCCATCACCTGCAGCGAGGCCTGGCCGCCTACGATTACGTCTTGATCGATTGTCCCCCGTCGCTGGGCGCGCTCACGCAAACGGCGCTGGCGGCTTCGACGGAAGTGTTGATGCCCATCCAGTGCGAGTACTTCGCCATGGAGGGGCTCACGCAGATGATTCACGTCATTCGCGGCGTGATGCGGCAGGAAGAAAGCCGGCTGGAGTTCGGCGGCATCCTGCTGACGATGTTCGACCCCGGCCTCGAGCTGACGCACGAAGTGGACGGCGAGGTGCGGGAGTTTTTCGGAGAGATTGTCTTCGACACCGTCATCCCGCGCGACGTGGCCGTGGCCGAGGCGCCCAGTCATGGGCAATCGGTCCTCGACTACGCCCCGCGCTCTCGCGGGACGCGGGCTTATCTTGAACTTTGCATGGAGGTGCTGGAACGTGTCTAAAGATCGCAGACTGGGCAAGGGACTGGCCGCGCTTTTGGGCGCCTCGGCCGAAGAGATGGGACCGGTCGAGCCGACCGTCCCTCGCCGCCGCACTCCGGAAGAGGCGGGCGAGCTGACGCAGCCCACCCTTCGCCTGCACGCGCCGGATGAGGACCACGAGCCGCCGCCGAGCGACCCGCGGCAAGGCGAGATCGTGCGGATCGGGGTGGACGCCATCGACGACAATCCCTTTCAGCCCCGCCGCAAGTTCGACGAGGCCGACATCGCCTCGCTGGCCGAGAGCCTCCAGGAGCACGACATGCTCCAGCCGATCCTGGTGCGGAGGGCGGGCGAGCGCTATCAACTGATCTCGGGCGAGCGGCGGCTGCGGGCCGCCGTCAAGGCGGGATGGACGACGATTCCTTCCCAAATCCGTGAGGCCGATGACCGGTTGGTGGCGGAGCTGGCCCTGGTGGAGAACCTGCAGCGCGAGGACCTGAACGCTATCGACAAGGCGGTTTCCTTCCAACGCTACATCGCCCAGCACCAATGCACCCAGGAGGAGCTGGCCGGGCGGGTGAAAATCAACCGGGCCACCATCGCCAACTTCATGCGGCTCTTGGAGCTTCCCGCGGAGGTGCAGTCGGCGCTTACCGACGGCAAGCTCACCGCCGGTCACGCACGGGCGTTGTTGCCGCTTGGAGAGGAGTCCGCCCAGGTCGAATTCTCCCGCGCCATCGAGCGGGACGGCCTGAGCGTCCGCGACATCGAGCGGATGGTCAAGGAGCGGATCGACCGCGAAGACGGCGCCCCGACCGGCGACAGCGCGCCAAAACCGGTCCGAACCCGCAGCGAGCACGTCGCGTCCTTAGAGCAAGAACTCCGCGCCGCGGTCGGCGCCAAAGTGGACATCCGCCAGACCGCCAAAGGCCGCGGCCGGATCATCATCCACTTCAAGAACCACGAAGAGTTCGAGCGCGTCTTCGACTTCCTCACGCAGACGGTGTACGAAGAGCCGCTCAAGAAAGCCGGGTGAGAATACCGGCCGGAAAATTAGCCACGGAGAAGAAGAAGGAGTGAGCCACGGATAACCACGGATGAACACGGATAAGAAAAAAAGAGAAAGAACCAGCCTCAATATCCACTCGCTCTTCCTCATCCGTGTTTGTCCGTGCTCATCCGTGGCCAGTTTCTTCCCTGCGTGGCCATCGCCGTGGCCGCTTGTCCTGTGGCTGGGCAGCTTGGTAGTATGGCAGTGCCTTCGGGGCGTAGCGCAGTCTGGCTAGCGCACCTGGTTTGGGACCAGGGGGTCGGAGGTTCGAATCCTCTCGCCCCGACTGAAAGGAACCAATAGCTCGTCGCAATTTTGTGGCGAGCTGTTTTTCGTTGGCCCCCTACCATCCGGTCAATGGATGGCTCTGGAGCACGCTCAACGACCGGTGTGGACCGTCCCCAAGTGCGAACCGCTTCCGCGTACTAGCTAGCGTTCAGTTCCGTATCGGACGTTAGTCGTCAGCGGCGCCGCCGGGACCAATCAAGATGTCGCCGGCGTTCTCAACGGCATCGGCGGGACCGATCGAGATGTCAGCGACGTCGTTAGGTGTATCCGCGGGACTGCCCGGAATCCCGCTGGAACCGTCCTTCTCGGCCGCACTTCCATCGGATCTCCCCTGAGAATTCTGCTCCTCCGTCTCTTCGCCGTGGTCACCGCTGGGACGGCTGCCGCTCTTGCCTTTGATGATGATCCGGACTTTGCCACCGTCGCGAGACATGCGAATCTGTTCGACGGGCGTATCGCCATGAACGCGGCACCAGAGATCGAGAGCCGTCTCAATCAGGTTGGCGCCGTCCACGGACTCCAGTTCCAAAATCAAATCATTTCCCACGAGTTTCGTGTCGGCGCGAAGAACGGTTGCTGCGGATTGCTGCCCAGGCCCAGGCGATTCGCCGCGTTCCCTCTTCTTGGCGCGATCGAGTTGCTGTTGCAGCTCGCCCAGTTGCAGTAGTACTTCGAATTCGACTGGCTTCCCATCCTTCCCAGCTTCGGCCAGCATAAACAGCTCGATGGGTTGGAGTTGAATCTCGAAACCGATCGGCTCCTCGCCGCCTTCTTTCTCCTTGTCTTTGGCTTTGTCTTTGTTCTCCTTCGGGCCGTGGTTTTCGGCCTGCATGAATTCCAGGAAAGTCTGGTATCGCGCCATGTGTCTGAGCAGCGTTCGCTCATCGTTGACGGCGCCGGTCTTCACGTCGATCTGCCTGAGTCCGATGTCGCGGTCATTGTCGTAGTCGTCCTCAACCACCGCCACGGTAACGATGCCGTTACTAGTGTTGAGAGGGAATGTGTCACCCTGATTAAGCTCGTCCGCAGGGGGCAGTTTGAGCGTCGCGTCCCAGAGGATCTTGCCGCCGAGAGCGAGAGGGCTGCTGTCCTGGATGAATTGCACGTGCCAGACGCGGTCGCTGCCCTTGGGAGTGAGGACGTAGTAGCGGCCATCGCCGAGCGAAACGGCATTGCCGTGTGTCGCCGGCAGGTAGTCGGGCAGCCGGTAATCGTGGGTCTGTCGCCCAAAGAGAATGTCGTGAGAGGAGAGTCGGACGCTGCCGATGCCGTCAGGGCCCGCCCAGTTGGGATAGCGACCCAAGGGGTCCTGCGGGACAGGTTGGTCCCAAGGCTGGGATAGATGCCCAAGTCCGTTTTGTGGAAACAAGTCCCGATTCGCACTGGGATCGCGGCGCCAGGGGAACTCCTTGAACTGGTAGGCTCGCTCAAGCGCTTCGGCGTCGTTCGGCTCGTCCGATTGGCCGGGCGCCGGAACGCACGGCAGCACGGCCAGCGCGGCGAGCAGCAGGGGGTAACTCCACCATGACAGACGATGGGTCACGCAAGGATTGGCGATCATTTCGAATCTCCTTTCGGTTGAGGATTTGCCGCCGAAGCTGCTGGCCAACGCCGGCGACAGCGAACCTTCGGCTTGAATGAACTCCAGAGCTTGAAGCAGGGTTTCCGCATACACCCGGCGCGTGGCGCCCGACCGGGTGATGACCAGCGCATCGCAGCACGCTTCCTGAGCGGTCCGCAGTTCGCGTCGCACCCACCACACGACGGGGTT
>JAHWKS010000371.1 GCA_019347795.1 Planctomycetota bacterium
CGAAAGAGATTGAAAAGCAGTGGCTGCACTACGAGAAAGATCTGGCGACGCTATCAATCTTCAATGACCAAGAGCGCAGGCTGGCCCGCGCGCTCGTGTGGCGGCGAGTGAGCGAGATCTGGCGGAAGTCGCATGTCCCGGAAGGGAGCGTGCTGGGGCGCTTCGCCAAGAAGGACGATCGCGACCGCCTCCTTGAGTGCGCGGAGAAGTGCGTGGAATTGGCGCCGGAGCACGCGTTTGCCTATCGGGCTCTGATCGAGGCTTTCGAAACGCTCGGCGATGACCCCGGCGCCGCGAAGGCCCGCCGCCGACTATTGCAGCGCTTTCCCGACGACGCGGAAGCACATTCGTGGCTGCTCGCGTACTACCTGCTGTATGACGAGCCGCAGAAAGCTCTTGCGCACGCGGAGCACGCGAGAAAGCTTCAGCCGCTCGACGAGTCGCTCAGGGCCGCCGCGGCCGAGGCCCGCGTCGCGCTGGCGCGGCAATTGGCGCTGGAGGACCGCTTCGCCGAGGCGCGCGAGCAATTCGCCCTCGCGGAGCAAGTATTTCCGCCGAACAAGGAGGACTTCACCGTTCTCGCTTGCCGCGCCGTGCTCGAGGAGCGTGCCGGAGACGAAGAGGCCGCCCAGCAGTGGCGCACGCGGGCGGGTGCGTCATTAGTCGAGGCTACTCCTTTGACGCTGGCCCTGGCGGCGGAGACCCGCCGCTATAAACTGCCGGTTACGCGGGCCAAGCAGTGGAATGATCAGTGGAAGAAGGAACTCAAGCAAAAGTGCAACAGCGAAACGGCCGGCGCCATGTGCCGCCTGATGGCCAGGCGGCTGGTGGACGGCGCCGAGTACGTTGGCCGCTCAGGCCACATCAGCGAGTTGAAGAAGTACATTCGCCGCTGTACGCGCGTCAAGTGGCGCGAGGAAGACCTGCGCCACGTCTGCCGATTCCTGCGCGAACTCTACGAGTCCGACCCGCGTGACAATCCGCGGCTTCTGGAGGATTGTCTCGACAAGGGGATGCGAGTTTTCCCGCAATCGCCGTTCTTTCACTTCCATCGCGGCGAATTGGAAGTGGAATTAGGGCCGTTTGATTGCGACCGCTACCTGGCGCACGAGTGCTTCTCGAAGGCGGCCAAATACGCCGAGAACTCGCCGTTCCCCGAGGACGCATCGATTCTCGAGGACGCCCGGAAGCGGTTGACGTTCCTGGGAGAAGTCGGAATGCCGACGTCGCCGCCGTTCTCATTCATGGATCAGTTTTTCGAGTCGTCCTACGAGGACGACGATGATGACGACTGGGAGGAGGACGAGGAGCCGCTTTCGCCGGAAATGTTCGACCACCCCGCCGCGCGGGAACTGCTCGAGCTGATGGCCAAGAAGATGGGAATCGACCCCAACGCAGCCCTGGATGCCATGACGCGGGAGGATTTTGAACGCGACGGCGACCCGCTCCCCGGTCCGCATCCGCGAAAGGGCGCATCGCCGCACAGGTCCAAACGGAAGTAGGAGCCGCAAGCAGCGGATGAACGATCCCTATCAAATTCTCGGCATGTCGCCAGACGCCTCCGAAGCGGAGATCCGCCGGCGATACCTCGAGTTGGTGCGCGCCCATTCGCCGGACCGCGACCCGGAGCGGTTCAACGAGGTCCATGAGGCGTACAGCAGCCTGCGGGATCCGGTGGCGCGGATGGAGAAGCTTTTGTTCCAACCGGACCGCGCCGACACGCTGGCGTCGGTGCTGGCCGACGTGCGTCGCCGGCTGCGCGACGCGCGCCTCCCCACAGAGGTCCTGCTTTCGCTGGCGAAGAAATCATGACGGGGGAGGAGCAGGTCGAAGTCATCCTGGACGACTTTCGCCGCTGGCTGCACGAGGCGCAGTCCGCCGGCGCTGACCTGCGCGACTCGCACGAATCCCCCTCCGCGCCCGTTGGGCTGGGAGACGTGGTCGAGGCCTTCACCGCCTTGCGGCACGAGTTGAAGCTCCAAACCAAGAGCGCCCGGGGATTGCAGGAGCAAGCGGCCTCGGCGATCGGGGCCATGCAGCAAGCCGCCGCGGCGCTGGCCGAGGCCCCAAAATCGCCCTCCCCAAGCGATGGGGACGGCCGCCGGATCGCCGCGGCGCTGGCCAACTTGCACGAGGCGCTGGAGCGCGGCGCCCGGGCGATCGCCGCCGCGCGCGAGGCGCTGGGCAGGACGCTCGCGGATCAGGTCGCCTCGGCCCTGGAAGAGGAATATCGACGACTCCCGGCGTGGCGCCGCTGGGCGGCGCGGCCCTGGCGAGACAAGGCTGCCGCTGCTTGCCGCCGGCACGCCGCGCAGGCGTCGAGCGAAGCGTTCGATAACCTCGCCGACGGCTTCGCCATGATTCAAGCCCGCCTCGCCCGGGCGATGGAGGAGCAACTCGTGGAGCGTATTTCCTGTGTCGGCCGTCCGGCTGATCCGCATGCGATGACCGTCGTCGCGGTGGTGGATGATCCTGATCGGCCGGCGGGAGAAGTGGTCGAAGAAGTCCGCCCCGGCTATCGATGGAACGGCGAGGTGCTGCGCTTCGCCGAGGTCGCCGCGGTGCGGCAGAACCCGTAGGAGCGAACTGCGATGGGCGAAGAACTGATTCTCGGCATCGACCTGGGGACCACCAACAGCGTGGTCGCCGTGATCCGAAACGGAGAGCCCGTGGTTCTCGGCGAAGGAGAGGACCGCCTGCTGCCGTCGGTGGTGGGACTCGGGCCCGACGGCGCCCTGCTCGTCGGCGCTCCGGCCCGCAACCAGGGGGTGCTGGCGCCGGACCGCACCGTCCGATCCATCAAACGCAAGATAGGGCAGGAGACGAAAATCCAGCTGGGCGACCAGCAATACACGCCGCAGGAGATCTCGGCGATGATCCTTCGCACGCTCCGCCAGCGCGCGGAGAAACATCTCCATCTACCGGTCCGCAAGGCGGTGATCACCGTTCCCGCGTTCTTTGACGAGAACCAGCGTCAGGCGACGCGGGAAGGGGGCGAGCTGGCCGGTTTGGAGGTGATGCGGATCATCAACGAGCCGACCGCCGCCTCGCTCACGTACGACCCGACGCCGGACCGTCAGGAGCGGATCCTCGTGTATGACCTGGGGGGCGGCACTTTTGACGTCTCCATCGTGTCGCTGGAGGAAGGGGTCGTGGAGGTGCTCGCCAGCCACGGCGATACGCACCTCGGGGGCGACGACTTCGATCAACTGCTCCTGGATCACCTCTGCGATGAATTCGCCCGTGAGCATCGTCTCGACCCGCGCGATTCGCTGGCGGCCCGCTCTCGCCTCTTGCGGGCTGCGGAAGACGCCAAGAAGCAACTCTCGTTCGAGCCCTTTGTCACGCTTCAAGAGGAATTCTTGCTGGAGAGCAACGGCAAACCCCTCCATCTGCAGCGCGAGATCGCCCGCCGCGAATATGAAGAGTTGATCGAGCCCCTGATTCTGAAGACGCTGCGGTGCGTGGACGATGTCCTCGATGATGCGCACGTCGCCGCCAATCAATTGGACAAGGTCGTCCTGGTGGGAGGGGCCAGCCGCACTCCCCTGGTGCACCGGCTGCTTCAGGAGCAATTGGGGCAGCCGCTGCACTTCGAGGTCGATCCTGATCTGTGCGTGGCGATGGGGGCCGCAATTCAAGGCGGACTGATCGCCGGCATGGACGTGGGTCGCGTGCTGGTGGACATCACGCCCCACACGCTCGGAATCCAAGCGATCGCCGAACTGCAGGGGCTTCCCTCGGTGAACGCCTTCTCGCCGGTCATCGAGCGCAATACGCCGCTGCCCGCCACGCGCACCCAAGTTTATCACACCAGTTACGACGGCCAGGAGGCTGCCGAAATCAACGTCTTTCAGGGCGAGGATCCCGACGTGCGGCACAACCAGCAGATCGGGCGGCTGATGCTCGAAGGGCTGGCCGACGCCCCGATGGGAAAAGAGATTCTCGTCCGCTTTCGCCTGGACCTGGACGGCTTGCTTCACGTGACCGCCGCAGAGCGGGCGACCGGGCTGGAGCAGCAGGCCCGGATCGAGAACGCGATGTCGCGATTCCGCGAAGAAGAGCAGGCGGCCGCCCGCCAACGATTGGCGATGGCCTTCGGTCACGTGGACGAGGTGGAGGCCGAGGCCGAACACGCCGAGGCGGCGTCCCAATCCGCCGGCGAGCCGTTGCCGGACGAATTGCGGCAGGCGGTGCACCAGGCGCAGGCCTTAATCGCGCGGGCCGAACAGCTTTCCGCCGCCGATCAAGAAGCTGATGACGACGAAATGGGAGAACTCGTCAACGCCCTGCGTACAGCCATCGCCGCTCGTTCCCTGGAAGACATCCAAGACATCACGGCGAAGCTGGATGACGTGATCTACTACCTGGAAGAGTTCTAATGAATTCCGCCCCGCTCGAGTTGCTCCGGCGAGGCGAGTTCCTCTGCCCCGCCTGCGGTGCGCGGCAAGCGTGGTCCGACACTTGCCGCCGCTGCCGATGCAATCTGGACTTGTTCCATCGCACGGCAGCGGCGCGGCTGGAAACGTGGCAGCGATGCCTTCGGCGCCTTACCGCCGGCGACGCCGCCGCGGCGCTGGTGGCCGCCGAGCAAGGCTACGCTTTGGCGCCGACGCACGAAGCGGCTCGGCTTCTCGCCATGTGCCGACTCGTGAACCGCGATTTCTCGGGAGCGCTTGCCTTGCATCCAAGGGCGAACAGTTCGCCGGAGCCCGAAGGTGATGCGCCGGCAACGGCGCCACGGTATACTTACTAATGAATGCTTGGATTTGAGCTTCCGGAACAAGAGGGGAATGTCCCATGTCGAATTCGACGACCTTAGAACAACGCGTTGAGGCGCTCGAAAAACAAGTAGCCGAACTGATGGAGCGCATCATGAAGCCGCCGCCGACGAAGGACTGGAGAAGCACGATCGGCATGTTTACTAATGATCCGGTCATGAAAGTGATTGACGAGGAAGGACGCAAGATCCGGGAGGCGGAACGGGAGCAAGTCCGGCGTGATCGTTCTTGATACGGATCACATTGTTGTTTTGAAAGACTCGCGAGGAAGCGAGCATGCGACGCTGACCGCGAAAATGGCGGCCTCGCCGGACCAGGACTTCGTCACGGCGGTGATCACGCTGGAAGAGCAGATGCGGGGTTGGCTGGCGCTGACTCGCCGCCACAACGACGTTCGTCGTCAACTCTCGGCTTATGCGAAGCTGAACGAACTGGTCGATTACTTCAGCCGCTGGCCCCGGCTCTCGTTTGACAAACAGGCGGCCGACGAATTCGACAACCTGCGGCGCCAGAAGATCCGAGTCGCGATCATGGACCTGAAAATCGCCGCCACCGTTCTCGTCCATGGCGCAGTGCTGCTTTCCGCGAACCTGCGCGATTTTCAACAGGTTCCGAATCTTCACGTCGAAGACTGGCTGCACTGAACGGGAAATCGGCGGTTTTTTTCACTTCAGATTCGCCGGGGCAAGCTGCGCAAATTGCGCGGGCGGGCGGCATATCCGTCAAAGTCGGAGCGCTTGCGGCGACGATGAAAGTCGCGGCCCCCCGCCTTCGCCGCCGGTACTCCTGCCTCGCCTCATCATGCCGCGACGACTTCTCCTACTGCTGCTGGCGGCCCTGGCCGCGGGATGCGGTGCCCTGCGCGGGCATCCGGTGCAGGTGCGGATGCAGGGGGACATTCAGACCACCGCCTACACGCCCCCCAACAACACGGCGCCGCGGATGCAGACCGTCGCCGTGGGAGATCCGTGCAACTACGCCGACCCCAAAGTCGGCATCATCGACGTGGACGGCGTGCTGCTGAACCGCAACATGACCGGCTTCGGCTCGATGGGCGAGAACCCGGTCGCGCTGTTTCGCGAGAAGCTCAACGCGGCGGCCGCCGACCCGAGCATCCGGGCGATTGTGCTCCGCATCAACAGCCCCGGCGGCGGCGTCAGCGCCACCGACACGATGCGGCACGACCTGGAGATGTTCAAGCTCCGCACGGGGCTGCCGGTGATCGCCTGCGTCACCGACCTCGGCGCCGGCGGGGCGTATTACCTCGCGCTCTCGGCCGACGTGATCGTGGCGCATCCCACGGCCCTGGTCGGCGGCGTGGGCGTGATCTTCAATTTGTACAATCTCGTCGAGGCAATGAACCTGCAGAACGTGGCGCCCGTGCCGGTGCGGTCGGGCGAGTACATCGACCTCGGATCG
>JAHWKS010000372.1 GCA_019347795.1 Planctomycetota bacterium
CGTGCGCGACCACAAGGAAATGTTCGTGGTCACGCTCTGCCTGAGCGACTTCGACGGGCACCGCGAAGCGGGCCTGGCCCTGTTGCGCGCGCTGCCGCCGTACGAGGTGGTCCGCGTGATCGACTTCATCCACGGCCGCAAGAGGACCCGCACCGTGCGCATCAGCGAGAAGACGAAGCGCCGCGATAAGGCCCGCCGCACGCTGGCCGGCGCCGCGTCGCCGGCGGAGGGCGAGGCGCGGGTCGCAACGAAGGTCGAGGAGTTCGGCCTGTTCCGCAACGTGCCGCGGGCGGTGAAGACCGAGGTGGCCCGCTACCTCCGCGAGCGTGAGGAGGACCCGGACTGGTTCGACTCGACCGCGCTCACCGCCCGCAAGTCGCTCAAGCGGCTCTACGCGGTGCTGCACATTCGCCCGGGCGAGCGTGCGCAGAAGATCCTCTTCGAAAAGGACCCGCCGCCGGACAGCCGGCTGTTCGCCCTCCGTGAGCTGGCCAAGGCGGACAATCCGGCGGAGCAGGCTCGGGCCATCGTCGAGCAGCGCATCCCGTACCGCGTGGCGGCGACGGTCATCAAGCAGATGACGCCGACGGTGCTGTTGGCCCTCATCGAGCGGATGAGCCCGCAGGAGCTGATCAACAACCTCGGCTCGCTCAAGCGCCGCGGCGCCATGGACAACGCCGACCTGAAGAGCCTCATCGAGGCGAAGCTGGCCGAGGCCAAGACGGCCAGCCGCGTGAGCGCCTTCAAGGCGGAAGAGGCGGCCAAGGCGGCCGGCGTCTCGGCCGAGGTGCAGAAGCAGTTGGAGGACGTGGCCAATGCCCAGATCAAGGCCAAGGGGCGGATCACACGTCCCACGGGACTATTGGTCGATAAGTCCGGCTCCATGGAGCAGGCCATCGAGGTCGGCAAGCGGATCGCCGCGATGGTCTCGGCCATCTGCGACAAGGAGCTGTACGTCTACGCCTTCGACAACCTCGCCTACGAAATCGCCCGCCAGGGAGCCGAGCTGGCGGACTGGGAGCGTGCGTTCCGGGGAATCCGCGCCGCCGGCGCCACGTCGTGCGGCGTCGCCCTGGCGTCGATGCGCAAGAAGCGGCAGTACGTCGAGCAACTGGTCCTGGTGACCGACGAGGGGGAAAACACGCCCCCGCAGTTCGTCAAGGAGCTGCAGTCGTACCGCGAGGAGGTCAAGGCCGACCCGAGCGTCTTCATCGTGCGCACTCCCGGCGGGCTCGACTACCTGGAGAACCAGTGCCGGGCGGCGGGCGTCGTGGTGGACGTGTTCCAGTTCACGGGCGACTACTACTCGCTGCCGAACCTCGTGCCGATGCTCGCCCGCCCCTCGAAGATGGAGCTGCTGATGGAGATCCTGGACTACCCCTTGCCGCAGCGCAAGGTATAATCGAACTGACCCGCGCCCAACCGCGAGAGCTTACAAACGCCAGATTTGGTTCTGGATTGCCCACAAAGGCAGTTCGCCACGCTCTACGAACTTGCGCGGGTTTTTTCGTGCGCTCGCCGCGGTTGGTTGCTATGCCGATACGACAGCGGCGAAGCCGCGACAGCATGTAGCCGCCAGCGCGAGCTGGCGGATTAGTGGCGCAATAGCGCTTGCAGCCGCGAAGCGGCGACAGCAGGCGTTCGAGTCCTTGTGGTTCGATCACGACGCCCTGGCGAACTCATCCGTCCGTCCCTGCTGTCGCCGCTTCGCGGCTTCGGAATTGGCGATCCATCGTTTCCGCGGGCTTGCGCCCGCGGCTATATGCTGCCGCCGCTTCGCGGCTCTGGCGTTGGACCGAGTTCGGGTTCTGAACTCTTCGCGAACTTACACAGTTTCATGCCCTCCCGCCGATTCCACGAATCCTTCGACAAACTCGCGGCCGAGGAATCTCGGTTTCTGAAAACGGAGTTTCTGGCGCCGGTGGTCGGCGGCGGGCTGGTGCGGGTTCGGGTGGCGGGGGTGGTTTGTGAGCTGCGGGCCGAGCCGGCGGAGTTTACGGGATGGGGCGTGTTTCGGCCGGCGTCGCATCGCGAGGCGAGGCTGGTGCGGGAGGCGGGGCTGGCGGAGCGGCGGCGGTATCTGGAGTTGTTCCTCCGCGTCCCGCTGATCCTCTGCCGCCGCCGCGGCGCGGAATGGCTGGCCACGCCGGCGCATCAGGGGGACCAGCGGTTTCGCATTGAAGGGCCGGTCCCGGTCCTTCTGGTCGAGGAGGCGCAGCAGTTCGAAGTCGCACACTGCCGCTTCGACGGCGCCCGCTTCTGGTTCGAGGCGCTCGACGCCGCCCGCGATCCGGCGACGGCCGCCTACCTCCGCCGCTGCCTGCAGGAGCTGCGCGACCCCGATGTACTCGATCGACCGGGGCTGACGCCGGAAGAGAAAGGCGCCTACGCCTTCAACTTCCTCCTGAACGAAGAAGTCCGCCGGCGCCGCGAGATTGAGCAGACCGCCGCCCGCCTCGAAGCCGCGCTCCGCCACGCGGGGGCCGAACTTCACGACTACCTGGAGCGTCCCGATAGTTATCGGGTGACCTTCACCGTCGGCGGCCGGCGGCACATCTCGGCGGTGGAGAAGAGCGACCTGACGGTCCAGACCGCCGGCATCTGCCTCAGCGGCGAAGACCGCAAGTTCGACCTCGCCAGCCTGGTCGGCGTCCTCCGCGAAGCGGAGGAGAGCGGGGAGATATACTAACCCGACGCGTGAGCGAGGAATCGATTCCCGGGAAACGACGCCGCCCGGGCCCTCGGTTCCCGTCGCTCGCTGACGCGTCGGGCTGCCATGGGAGCGAACTGTGGCTCGCACTGCCTCTGCATCTCGATCCGTGTCTGAAGAATGCTGGGTGCTCGTCGGGCGCCGCAGAGGACGCATCTGGCAGGCGCGGCGGATGGGGCGGTGTGTCGGGCGGCCGGCGAGCGTCGAGTTCGATGGGCCGGCGGTGCTGGAGCGTGAAGAGCGGAAGGGGGACGTGATCGGGTTTCTGCATACGCACCCCAATAGCGATGCTGAGCCGAGCCGCCGGGATCTCCGCACGATGCGGGCGTGGGTGAGCGCGTTCGGCAAGCCGCTCTTGTGCGTGATCGAAGGGATTGACGGACTGGCGGCGTATCGTTTCGACGACGACGCCTCCGACGGCGAGCGGCTGCCGGCGGTCGAGGCGTTTCCGCGAGGCGTGATTATCGGAGTCGATGGCGATGGCGGGTAAGCAACACCACGAGAGTCTCTACCGCGGCGAGGAGGCGATCCGCAAGCTGGCCGAGGCGCGGGTGACGCTCTGCGGGGCCGGCGCCCTCGGATCGCACCTGGCGGATGCGCTGGTCCGGCAGGGAGTGCGGCGCCTGCGCGTCATCGACCGCGACCGAGTGGAAGAGCACAACATCGGCACGCAGCTTTTCGGCGAAGGCGACGTCGGCGCCTGGAAGGCGGACGTGCTCCGCAGCTATCTTTTCCGCGCAACGGGTGTGGAGATCGAGTCCCAGCGAAAGGATCTCTCCGAGCGGACGGTTCGCAAGCTGCTGAAGGACGCCGATGTGGTCATCGACGCCTTCGACAACTCCGCCTCGCGCCGGCTGGTGCAGGAGCATTGCCGCGACGCGGGGCTGCGCTGCCTGCACGCGGGCCTCTACGCCGACTACGGCGAGGTGATCTGGAACGAGCAGTACCGCGTCCCCAGCGACGCCGGACAGGATGTGTGCGACTACCCGCTGGCGAGAAACCTCGTGCTGCTGACGGTCGCCGTCGCCGCCGATACGCTGGTGCGCTTCATCTGCGACGGCGAGCAACAGAACTGGTCGATCACGCTCCGCGACTTCGCGGTGCGGCCGCTGGAGAATTGACGAGTGGCTGGCGAGTTACACGAACTCCGCTTCGCCGCCGGGGGCGTTGAACTGCTCGAACTCGTTGTATTGGCGGTCGGGCGGGTTTTCGAATCGCGTGAACTCTTTGCGCCACGTCAGCTCCACGTCTCCCACGGGGCCGTTGCGCTGCTTGGCGACGATGATCTCCGCCTGGCCGGCGAATTGTTGGGCGTCCTCGCCGCGGCGGTAGTATTCCTCGCGGTGGACGAACATCACCACGTCGGCGTCCTGCTCGATGGCGCCCGACTCGCGGAGGTGGCTCAGCTTGGGCCGGTTGTCCTTGCTCACCTCCGCCTGCCGGTTAAGCTGCGCCAGGCACAGCACCGGCACATCCATGTCGCGGGCGAGACCCTTCAGCCGCCGGGTCATGCGGGCCACCTGCTCCTGCCGCGGGTCGCGGGAGTTGTCCGGCTCGATGAGCTGCAGGTAGTCGACCACGATCAGTCCCAGCTTCCCGTCGCGGCGATGGATGCGACGCGCGGCGGCGGCGATCTCGGTCACGCTCCGCGAAGGCGAATCATCCACGTAGAGCGGCGACTGGGCCAACAGGGCCGCCTTCTCCACCAGCCGGGAGCGGTCTTCGTTGGAGATCGTGCCGTTTCGCAGCCGGTGCCCGTTCACCCGAGCCACCGAGCAGAGCAGCCGGTCGGCCAGCTCCACGGCCGACATTTCGAGGCTGACGAACAGCGTCGGCGCCTTCAGCTCCATCGCGGCGTACTCTGCGACGTTCATCGCCAGGGCGGTTTTGCCCATCGAGGGCCGGGCCGCCAGCACGATCAGCTCCGAGTTGTGCAGCCCGCCGGTCATCTCGTCGAGCCGATGGTAGCCGGTCTCGACGCCGCCGCCGATGTGCTCGCCCCGCATGCGTGCGTCCATGCGGTCGAGGGCCTCGTTCAGTACGTCGGTGATGTTCGCCACGTTGCTCGACCCGCGGCTGTCGAGGATCGAAAAAATCTTCTGCTCCGCCCGGGAGAGCATTTCGCGGGGGTCTTGTGACTCGTCGTACGCTTCGCGCAAAATCTCGGTGCTGGCGAGGATCAGCGAACGGAAGGTCGCCTTGCTGCGGACGATTTGCGCGTAGTAGACGGCGTGGGCCGGCGTGGCCACCGCGTTGCGGACGCGGTTCAGGTACGCGGCGCCGCCGATGAGGTCGAAGTGGCCCGCCGACTTGAGCGACTCGATCAGCAGCATCAAGTCGATCTTCTGCCCGGCGTCGTACATCTTGAGGATGTGCTCGTACAGCCGGCGGTTGGCGTCGTCGTAGAAGTCGTCCGGCCGGAGGATGAGCGCAACCTCGTCGCAGTTGTCGGGCAGGAGCAGAATGCTGCCCAAGACGGCCATCTCCGCTTCGACGCTGCACGGCGGCTGGCGGTCGAGGATTTCGGAGGTGACCTTGGGGGGACGCTCCTTGCGGCGCGGCCTGGTGTCTTCCAACTCTGACATGAGCGGGTCGTCCGTGCTGTTGGGACAAGTCGGTCAGTTCGCATCGTAGCAGGATCGCGGCGCGGGACAACGGCGCCTGATTCACTGGCCCGACTTCGGGTAAAGGATGTCGATACGCGGGAGAATCGTTTAACCGCGGCCCAGCGGGCCGCGCGCCGGTTGCCGCACAGCGCGGGTGCTCGCGCGGCCCGCTGGGCCGCGGTTAAACGAGCAGGAT
The DNA here is from genome assembly GCA_019347795.1 of Planctomycetota bacterium. Lineage (GTDB taxonomy): Bacteria > Planctomycetota > Planctomycetia > Pirellulales > Pirellulaceae > JAHWKS01. Next base: position 5,513 of record JAHWKS010000372.1, read on the forward strand.
GTCGATACGCGGGAGGATGCTTTGAAGGTTTTAGTCACCGGCGGCGGCGGTTTTTTGGGAAAGTACATCGTCGAGCAGCTCGTCGCGCGCGGGGACGAGGTCCGCAGTTTCGCCCGCGGGCGATATCCGGGGCTGGAGGCGCTTGGGGTCGAGGCGGTGCAGGGAGATATCCGCGACGCGGCGGCGGTCTCGGAGGCGTGCCAGGGAGTCAAGGCCGTCATCCACACCGCCGCGGTCGCCGGAATCTGGGGGCCTTGGGACTACTATTACGGGATCAACACGCTGGGGACGCGGAACGTTGTGGCCGCCTGCCGCGAACATGGCGTGCAGCGATTGGTGTACGCCAGCAGTCCCAGCGTCACCTTCGATGGAGGCGATCAGGAGGGAACTGATGAGTCGGCGCCGCATCCCGACCGCTGGCTCTGCCATTATCCGCACACCAAGGCTCTCGCCGAGCAGCACGTGCTTTCCGCGAATAGCGAAGGCGGCTTGCTGACGTGCGCGCTGCGCCCGCACCTGATTTGGGGACCGCGGGATCAGCATCTCATCCCGCGATTGTTGGACCGCGCCCGTCGCGGCCGGCTGCTGCGGGTGGGAGACGGCCGCAATCTAATCGACATTGTCTACGTGGAGAACGCCGCCGCCGCCCACGTGCAGGCGCTGGATGCAATCACGCC
>JAHWKS010000373.1 GCA_019347795.1 Planctomycetota bacterium
GGGCGTGCAACAGGTCTTGCTGCACGTCAAAGTGCTGGAAGTCTCGCGATCGAAGATGAAGCAGTTGGGCGTGGACTGGGGCCTGGTGACCGGCGACGACTGGATTGTCAGCACGCCCAGCGCATTGGGCGATCCCGCGTCCTTGCAGAACGGCGTCTCCGCGGCGTTCGGCGATACGCTCCGCTTCGGCATCATCGACGGGAACACCACATTTTTGACCTTCATCGACGCCTTGCGGCAGAAGAACGCGGCCAAGCTGCTTTCCGAGCCGACGGTGGTCACCGTCAGCGGCCGGCCGGCAACCGTAAACATCGGCGGCGAATTCCCGATCATTGTGCCGCAAAGCCTGGGCACCAGCTCGGTGGAGTTCCGGCAGTTCGGCACGCGGGTCGATTTCGTGCCGATCGTGCTGGGGAACGGCCGCATCCGCTTGGAGGTCCGCCCGCAGGTGACCGAGCGGGACGACGCCAACGGCATCAACGGCATTCCGGCCCTCACCACGCGATACGTCGATACGGCTGCTGAGATGCAGGCGGGACAGACGCTGGCGCTGGCGGGATTGCTGCAACACCGGGTGGAGACCGAGAACCGGGGCTTGCCGGTCCTTGCCGATCTTCCCTGGGTCGGCGCCGCGTTCCGCCGCGTCGAGGAGCGCGTGAACGAAGTCGAGCTGCTGTTTCTGGTGCGGCCGGAGTTCGTGGACGCTCTCGATCCTCACGAAGTTCCGCCGTGCGGGCTGGGCCAGTTCACCACCACGCCCACCAGTCACGAGTTGCTGGGTCGCGGCTATATGGAAGTTCCCAAATGCTGCGACGACGGCTCGTTCGCCGTGGGCCCGGGGGGCGCGCCGGTCGGCGGCTTCGAAGTCTACACGCCGGGCCCCGACGGCGCCGTATATCCCGCCATGCCGGGACCGTCGCAGGCCCCGGTGGCTGATCCGTACCTTGGGCAGAGCCGCGCCCGGCGCAACGTCGCCGGTCCCAGGCTCGCGGAGCCGGGACTCATCGGACCCGTCGGTTATGACGTGCGCAATAGATGAGGTTGTGTTTCGGCTCGTTGTTCCTCTTCCCGCACGATTCTTATGAGCACTGTACTGCGACTGGCGATTGTCGATCCGAACGACGGCGCCCGCGAATCGCTCAAGACGATGTTGTTGGGCATGGACATGGTCTGGCTCGAGGCCGAGTGCTCGCGGTATGAATTCTTCGCGGACGTCGTTTCCCAGACGCAGCCGGACGTGGGCGTGGTCGCCCTCGACGCGAACCCGGAGAAGGCGCTGGCCCTCTTGGAAAACGTGCGCGAGATCGCGCCCGCCTGCAACCTGCTGGTGGTGAGCAGCTCGACCGACGGGCAGCTCATCCTCCGTGCGATGCGGGCCGGGGCGAAGGAGTACCTCAACACGCCGCTGGGCGTGGAAGAGTTGATTCAGGCCCTGCAACGGCTCGGCAGCCAGGGACTTCACGGCGCCGCGCGGGGACGCGGCTGCCAGGTGATTGCGGTGGCCGGCTCGACGGGCGGGGTGGGCACCACCAGCGTCTGCGTCAACCTGGGTTGCATCCTGGCGAAGCAGCCGGGCAAGAGCGTGGCTCTGGTGGACCTGGATCTCGCGCTCGGCGACGCCGACGTCTTTCTGGACACGATCCCCGATTACACCGTCGTCGATGTCGCCCAAAACATTACGCGGTTGGACTTCACGCTGCTCAAGCGTTCGCTCACGAAGCACAGCTCCGGCCTGTACCTGCTGCCGCGGCCGGTGCAGCTCCAAGACACGTCGCTGGTTGCGCCCACCGATTTGCATCGCGTGCTGGGTTTGCTGAAAGCGTCTTTTTCGCACCTGATCCTTGACCTGTCGAAGGGTTACAGCGAGCTGGACATGGTCGCCCTCCGCGAGGCGCACCACGTCCTCTTGATCACTCAGCTCGACCTGCCCTGCTTGCGAAACGTCGTGCGGCTGCTGATGTCGTTCGACGAGATCGAAGAAATCAAGGAGAAAGTGAAGATCGTCATCAACCGCGTCGGTCTCGAAAGCGGACAGATCGGCCTCAAGAGGGCTCAAGAGACGATCGGCCGGGAAGTCTTTTGGCAGATTCCCAACGACTACCGCGTGATGGCCGAGGTCCGCAACAACGGCGTGCCGCTCATCGAGCACGCTCCGCGCAGCGGAATCGCCCAGTCCTACGTCTCGCTGGCCGAGAGCCTCACCGGGGAATCTTCCGACGAAGAGTCGGATGAGGCGAAATCGCCGTCCGGCCGGCGCTGGCTCAACTTCTGGCCCGCCAAGACGGCTAAACCGGCGGAGCAATCCTGAGAGACGCCATTACTCGTGGCGGAGCGCCTCGATGGGATCCATCAACGCGGCGCGGCGGGCGGGGTAGACGCCGAAGCCAATGCCGATCCCCACCGAGACGATGAAGGAGACGATGATCGGCGCCAAGCTGAGGGCGGTTTCAATTTCCGACATGAAGGTAATCGCCAGCGGGATGCTCAGCCCGACCGCGATGCCGATCAACCCGCCGATCGCCGAGAGGGCGGTGCTTTCGACCAGGAACTGAAGCGTGATGTCGCGCCGCTTGGCGCCCAGGGCCCGGCGAATGCCGATCTCGCGGGTCCGCTCCGTCACGGTGGCCAGCATAATGTTCATGATGCCGATTCCGCCTACCAAAAGCGAGATTCCGGCGATGGAGCCCAGCACCAGGTTCCAGATGCGGCGCTCGTGCTCGGCCTGCTCCAGCAGCTCCAGAGGAACCTGAATCTCGAAGTCGTCGCCGCGGGGGTGCGTCTGCACGAGGAGCTTGCGAGCCATGTCGGCGGTGGGCCGCACCAGATCCTCATCCGCCATCGTGAGCGTGATTTCGTGAAGCTGCACGCGTTCGAACTCCAGGGCCCCGACGCGCTGCCGCTCGCCGATCCGCCGCTGCACGGCGGTGATGGGGATGTAGATGTCGTCGTTGAAGTCTTCGCGGTCGATCGCGCCCGGCGTGGCGTTGCCGCTGGCCTGCGCATCCAGCACGCCGACGACGCGATAGGCGCCTAGCCCCAGCAGCACCGACCTCCCGATCGGGTCCTCATACCCGAACAGCCGATCGGCGGCGCCGGCCGCCAGCACGGCGACGTTGCCGGTGCGGTCCACGTCGGAGTAGGAAACGAACCGCCCACGCTGCACCGAAAGCCGCTTCACGTTCAAGAGCGCGGGGGTAACGCCGAGCACGCGGGCGTTCTCGATCCGCCGCCTGCCGTTCTGGGCATTCTGCCGAGCAAGCGAGATCGGCGCCGCCTGCTCCAGTCCCGGAAGCGTGGAGCGCAGCCGGTCGAAGTCGCGATAGGAAAGACCGTACTCGATGAGCTGCGTCGCTTGCTCGGCCCGCTGCCCCTGGCCTGATCCGCCGGCAGGCTGGGGCATGACCTGCTGTTTCGGCTTCACGGTGCGAATGATGACGTTGCTGGCGCCGAGGCTGCGAATGCGCTCGATCGCCTCGCGTTTGGAGCCCTCGCCGACCGAGAGCATGGAGATCACCGACGCCACGCCCAGCACCGTTCCGAGCATCGTGAGGAAGCTCCGCAGCTTGTGCAGCATGAGATTGCGCAGCGCAAGCTGGACTGTCATCCAGGCTATGGTGACGTCGTAGTCGTGGGAGCGGTCGGGCATTGGGGTCACGGGGCGCCGCGCGCTGGCCCGCAAGCGTGGCGCGGAAATGGGGAAGGAGAAGGGCTGGGGCGCCCGACGGGGGTTAGATTGAGTCCGCAGGGGCTGCGTCGGAGGGAGAGGCGGGCGGTTCCTCGGTCGGCGGCGGCGCTGCGCCGTCGTCGGGTTGCGGGGCGGACTGCTCGCGATCCTTCTCGTCCATCACGGCCATCGGGTTGAGGACGACCTGCTCCCCTTCCTCAACGCCGCTTTTGATCTCGACGAACTTGTCGTTGGTCATGCCCAACTCCACCGGACGACGATGGGCCCGGCCGCCGCGCTCCACGTAGCACCACGTTTTGTCCTCCACTTGCACGATCGCCTGCACCGGCACGCTGACGACGTCTTTCAAATGCGCCACGTGGATCTCTACGACCGCCGTCATCCCCGGGCGAAGTTGGTCCACTTCGCCGTCGATGGTGACGGTGGTTTCGTACATCTTGGTGTCGGTGCTGACCTGGTCCGCCAGCACAGCCACCGCCTTGACCTCGCCCGGATACTTGCGGTCGGGGAGGGCCTCGACCTGCACCGTCGCCCGCAGCCCCTCATCCACCTGGTTCAAGACCGACTCGTGCACGGAGAGCTTGACCTGCATCCGCTTCAGATTGGGAAGCGAGAGGATGTGCTGCCGCTCGCGGGCGTTGGCGCCTTCGCGGATCTCCTCCATCCAGTACCGCCGGCTGTCGGCCACGGCGTACACCACCATGCCGTCCTGCGGGGCGTAGACCTTGGTCTTTTCGAGCTGCTCCTTGTACCGGGCCAGGCGCTCCTCCTCCTTTTTGAGCGATTCATCGGCGGCGGCCTTGGCGGCCCGGGCCTGGTTCAAGAGCGCCTCGTTGTCACGCAGCACCTGCTCGTGTTCGCGCCGCGCCGTTTCCAGGGCGCCTTGCAACGTGAGAAGCTGCATCTGCTGCTCGAACTTTTCCTTTTTGTCCAGCGTGGCTAACTGCGTTTGCAGCTTGTTGATCTTCGCCGCGTGGGAGCTCTCGGCCTGGAGGAAGTCCAGCCGGGTGCGGTCCAGCTCGCTTTTGCCGGCGTACCCGAGCTTGAACAGCGTCTCCACCCCCTGGCTCTCATTTTTCTTCAGCTCCAGGTTCGCCTGGGCGGCGAGGATCTCGTTGTTCGCATCTTCGATGAGCCGCCTGATTTCCTCCATCTCCAGCTTCAGCGTCCCGCTGTCCTGGTCGGTGTACATTTCCAATTCCAGCTCGGCCAGCTTGACGGTCAGTTCGGCGTTCTCTTCGGCGGTCTTGTTCTGCGTGATCTGGTTGTCGTACTTGGCCGTGGCTTGAATCTGCTGGGACCGCGCGGCTTCGGTATCGAGAATCTGATCATCCAATTCCGCCTGCAGGGACGAACTGGCGAATTCGATCAACAGATCTCCCTTTTTCACGGAGGCGCCGTTGCGAATCAGCCAGTTGATGGGCGTGCCGTCGATGCCGTCGCCGCGCACATCGTCCAGTTCGCAGACGATCTTGACGTTCTCCTGGCTTTCCAGCGTTCCCCGCTCGACGATGGTGATGGGAAGGTCCGCCCGGCGGACGGTGTAGAGCACCAGGTTCTCATCCCGCTGACTCATGCCGGTGGCCAGCATTGCCGTGACGATGATGCCCGCGACGCCCGCCACCGAGAGGGCTGGAACCAGCCACCGCCGTTTTCGCCGAGCAGGCTGCCGCGCGTCGTCGGCGTCGTGGTTCAACTCCTGATCATCCTGCGCGACGACTTCGTGCGGATGCGGCGGAGAGATCGCGGGAGAAGAAGCCGCGTGGCGTGGCGTATCGATCGTGCTGCTCATGAGAATTCGATCGCGGGGGGTCCTGGCGTGGGAAGTCCATTCCTCGTCGGCCGCCGTCTTCTCTGCGGAGCGTCGAACGCAGGGGACTCAATTGTCTCGTCCGCAGGATGGAGGCGTCGTCCCTCCGGCGGCCGAAGGTGGGGCGAAAATCAAGGCGGGTCAGCGCCTTACTGTATCAAAAATCGGCGTCTGAGTCGAACAGCAAGAGGCGGTTTTCTCACACGGCCGCTCGGCGCGCACCCTCTCTCTTCCGTAGAAACCCCGAAATTGGAGAAATGTTTCGCGACGTTGCGACGGTTCTCGGCTTGTTTGCGTTACGCTAACGGTCGGACTTGCGGTTTGTGCACAGACTCGCTCCGGAGCATGCGATGAGCGTCCCCGCCGACCAGCCGCCCGCCGAGCCGTTTCAGCCGAACCCGTGGGGGGATGCGCCGTTCGACGGCGCCTTTCGAGTAATCGAGCGGCATTGCCTGCGATGCAACGGACGGCTCTACGACGGCGGCCCTTCCGAGTGTCCCGCCTGCGGATTGCAGTACGATGGCGCAAACCCGGAGACGTACCGCGACGGCCCGATGTTCCTGCGGTGGAAGTTCTGGTTCCCCGGGTTCGCAACCGCGGTGGTGACCGGCGTCATCGCCTATGCCGTGTGCCTCCAGGCGGGCGATCTGGGGTTCGCGCTGTTCGCGGCGGTTCCGCTGAGCGTCG
>JAHWKS010000374.1 GCA_019347795.1 Planctomycetota bacterium
AAGGCCGCGTTGGAGGTGGCGTGCGTCCCCGGATAGGCGTTCCGCAGCTCCAGGTTCGTGATGACGGTCACGTGCTCTTTCACCGCCGCCAGCGGGCTGAGCGAGGGAGAAAGCTCCTCCAGCGCGTCTTCGCCGGACGGCGTCCAGCGGGTGACGTCGCATCCCATCGGCATGTAGACGAAGCCCAGCCGCCGCAGACGAGTCGGACTGGCCGGCGTGTCGGCCGCGGCGGTCAGGGAAGGGATCATCGCATCCAACAGCGGGAGCGCCAGCGTGGCGCCGACGCCTCGCAAAAAAGTTCGTCGCGGCAAAGCTTTTTTCGTGACGATCATTGCGATCTCCTCATCTGAAACGGAACGCTTTGGGCGATTCCGACGATCAACGACGAAAACCGGTAGTCTTCCTCCCGCGCATCGCGCACGATGGCGCGGATCGCGGGAGCATCATAATGCTCGACGCCCCTCCCCAAGGCGAACGTGAGCAGTTTCTCGGTCAACGTCCGCACGAACAACTCCGGCCGATCGAGCAGCGCCTTTTCAAGTCCCGCAACGCCAATGAACTCACTGCCGTCGGGCAGTCCGCCCGAGGCGTCCACCGGCTTGCCCTCCTCGAGCTCGCGCCACCGGCCGACGGCGTCGAAATTCTCCAGTGCAAACCCGACCGGATCCATCAAGTTGTGGCAACTGGCGCAGGCCGTGTTGGCCCGATGTTCCGCGAGCCGCTCACGGACCGACAGCGAGGCGGAAACGGTATTGTCCTCCAGCGCCGGCACGTTGTCGGGCGGCGGCGGGGGGGGCGTGCCGACGAGGTTCTTCAGCACCCAGTGGCCGCGAATGACGGGCGAAGTCCGCGTCGCATACGAAGTAACGGTCAGGATGCTGCCGTGGCGGAGCAGCCCGCCGCGGCGGCTTGCGTCATCCAGCGCGACGCGCCGGAAACGGCTGCCGTAGACGTGCGGAATTCCATAGTGCTTCGCCAGACGCTCGTTCAGGTAGGTGTAATCGGCTTGGAGCAGGTCGAGCACGCTGCGGTCCTCGCGCAAAATGCTCTCGAAGAAGAGCTCCGTCTCTTGCCGCATCGCCTGCCGGAGGTTGTCGTCGAAGTCGGGGAACAGGCGGCCGTCGGGCGTGATCGAATCGAGATTGCGCAGATAAAGCCATTGGCCGGCGAAGTTCGTGACCAGCGATCGCGACCGCTCATCGGCCAGCATCCGCCGCACCTGCTGCTCGAGCGTCTCGGGCCGGCTCAGCTCGCCGCGCGTCGCCAGGTCCAGCAGCTCATCGTCGGGAATGCTGCTCCAAACGAAAAACGAAAGCCGGGATGCCAGCTCCAGATCGCTGATGCGATACGCCGTGCCCGGGCCCGCCTCGGGAGGATCGCGTTCGATGCGAAACAAAAACTGCGGGTTCACCAGCAGCGAGCTTAGCGCCAGTTCGATACCCGCCTCGAAACCACCTTCCTTGCGGCCCTCGCGGAAGAAGGCCATCGGCGCCTTCAGGTCCTCGTCATCGACCGGGCGCCGAAACGCCCGCCGGGCCAGGTTGGCGAGAATCCGACGAGCGCGATCGTCTTCGTCTTGCGAACCTTCCGGCCGGCAGATGAAGATGCGGCGCCGGCTGGGCGTATCGCCAGGGCCTTTCGCCTCGAACGGGCCGAGAATGGAAACCTCGTAAATCGCCGGGCCGAGGCGGGGATGCCGATAATAATTGAAATGAACGTTCAGCGGCTGCCGTTTCGACTCCAGCAGCGAGGAAGCCTTCTTGACGAACGTCACGCCCAGTTCGTGCGGACCCGCGGTCGCGTGGATGCGGGTCTTGAGGTCGGCGTCCACCGCGGCGTCGTCCACGCCCTTGGGTGGCGGCTTGATGGCGAACCGCCCGACGCGCTCCCGATCGAGCAGCACCTCCAGTTCGTGGGGCTCATGCAGTCCCTCGATGTCTTCATTCCGATCCCGCATCAGCCGAATCTGGATCTCATACTCGCCGTCCTGCGGGAAGTGGCGCCGGATCAAAGTCCCGCCGCGCGTGCCCAAGGGCAGACCCTCCACATGCACGTCCTGCGTGATATCGGGACGAAGGCGGATGGTCTCGGCCGCCGGCGCCGCGGCGGATCGGCCGACGGCCAGCCGGCTGATCTTCTGCGCCGCAGAGATGTAGCGGTTCAGCAGCGTGGGAGAGAGATCGGCCACGGTGACATTGTCGAAGCCGTGACTGGACTCATCCGGCGGCAGCAGCGTGGCGGCGTCGATCTCCAGCGCCAGCAGGTCGCGGATGGCGTTCTGATACTCCGTCCGGTTGAGGCGGCGAAAAGTCTCGGTGCGGCCGGGATTCGGGCGCCGCGCGGCGGCGGCGTCGAGCGACGATTCCAGCCAGGCGATCGCCGCCTTGTAGCTGCGCTCGTCCGGCCGCGGCATCTCGCTCGGCGGCATCTGCCGCGCCGTGAGCTTGCAGACCGCCTTCTCCCAGGCCTCCGTGTGTTGCTCGATGCCGAGCGAGAGAAGCTGCTCGAAATCCAAACCCGCCGTCTTGTCATCTCCGTTATGGCAAGCGACGCAGTGCGTCTCGACGAATCGCTCCAAGCCCGCCTTGCCTGGCGACAGTTGAGCCGCGACCGGCTCCTCGGCCCCGCACTTCGCAATGAGGCCGGCCGCCACCAGCAACGCCGGCGCCCAGGATCGAAGCCGCGTGAACCAACGAATCATGAAAAAAGATTCCAAGAGAGGACTTGCCGCACCATACCAATATGGCGCTTTCTCCGCGGCGTCTCAAGTCCGCGCAGCGCCACTTCCCTTGGGATGCGGCTTCCCCAGCCGCTGCTCACGGGGCGGCTCGGTCGAGATTCTCGATCTGGCCTCCGGACGGCGGGTGGTCACGGTCATCGAAGTGGTGAGCTATTCCAATAAGGCCCGCGGACCCGGCCGCGAGTTGTACGAGCGCAAGCAGCAGGAATGCCGCGAAGGACGCGTGAACCTGGTGGAGATCGACCTGCTGCGCAGCGGCCCGTGGGTGCTGGCGGCGCCGGAGACGAACTGCCGAACCCTCCCGCCGAAAGGACAGTGAGAGACGACCTGATGTTGCTCCGCAACCTTGGCTTGGTGGATTCGAGCGGTCGGGGCGCAGGCTCTCGCTGGTGGCTGAAGACCCAGCGAATAAGGCGAAATGAGGCAATCCAGTCTTGCCTAATTTTAAGCACGCAAACGCTAAACCCAATATTTCAGCGGTATTTTGCACAAGAATAAGGCAGAATCAATCGCCGTATTACTCCCCGCCAGCAGACCATTCCGCAATGAGCGTCTCCGTAGACGCTGCTTGGGCCGACGAGCTGCTCCGACAAAAAAACCGGCGCCGCTAACACCGTCACCAGCCCAGTCCGATTTCGGCCAGCTCTTGGTTGAGTCGACGCAGGTCGAGAATGCGAAGGGCGGCTTCGCTTTCGGCGGCAACGAAGAGCCGGCCGTCGCCGGTAAACGACAGGTCGCGGGACGAGGCGAACATCTGCGCGGCGCCCGGCCAGGCCTGCCAGTGGAAGAGCCGCTGCTTTTGCTCGATATCCCAAAGCCCGACGTTGCCGTTCCGCTGCGCCGCGGCGAAGTAGCGGCCGTCGGGACTGAACGCGACGGCTTCGGTCTTCGAGTCGCCTTCGAATTGCCAATGCTGCCGGCCGGTTTCGATGCTCCAGATGTTGGCTCGCCACGTCTCGCTGGTCCCGCCGAACATTTGGGAGCTGAATCCGCCGGAAAGCGGATTGTTCTGGGGCAGGGGGAAGTTGACTGGAATTTCGATCTCCATCAGCCAGCGGTTGTCGGGGGCGATCTCGGCCACCGTCTGAAAGTTGAACCCCGTTCGGGCCGAGGGGATGCGATGCAGCACGTCCCCCGTTGGCAGCCGCCGCAGCTCTATCGTCCGTGGTCCCCTGCCGATCTCCTTCTCGCTGTGGAAGGCGATCAGCGATCCGTCCCGGCTGATGCGCGGAATGGCGCGGGGCTGCTTCTCATCGTGCATCCAGACGACATCGCCCGTCAGCGCCTCTTTGACCGCGGGACGGAACTGGTCGAACCCGCATAGGAGCAACGTCCCGTCGTCACGAAAGGCAGGATTGGTGACGAGGCTCCCCTGAAAGTCGTCGACGGCGTGCGGCTTGCCGTCGCCTTCGAGGTCCCAGATGTAGACGCGATTGAAGGCGATGCGCACCAGGCGGCGTCCCCGCGGCCCGAACAGGAGCGAGGCCGAGGGTAGCCCGACGTGGTTGGGCGACTCCAGGCTCCGAAGCAGCTTGCCGGCGTTCAGATCGTAGAGTTGAATGCTGCGCGCGCCGGGACGCTCCACCGCGGCGATCCCTCCCGAGGGGCTGACCGCCAGCCGCGAGATCGGACGAAGCGGGTCGCTTCCGGGAAGGGGCGTTGCCGCCAGCGCAGTGGGAGAGACCAACTCCCACGCCTTCGCGACTCCGATGCCGGCGGAGATCAGGCGTCCCTCGGGCGTCCAGCGTAGCGAGGTCGGCATGGCGCCATGGTCCAGCCGGACGACGGAGGACGGCCGATTCGCCCTCGGGCGCATGTCTTCCGATTGCGAAGCATCCGCGAGATCGAACACAAGCAGTTCCCCGCTCATCTGTCCCACGGCCACGCGGTCGCCCGCCTGCGAGACGCCGATCGCGATGGCAAGGAACGTCATCGTCGTATCGAGCTCTTCGACGAGGCGGTCTTCGGCGATGTCCCATATCAGCACGGCGCTGGGACGTTGCGGCGGCGCCTCTTGATCCGCCTTGGCCCGGTGACCGTGCGCCGCCAGCCGGGCCCCGTCGGGCGTAAAGGCGATGGGGACGTCCAGGAGCAGCGGGAGGTTCAACCGTCGTTCGTCTTGCTCGTCGGCCAGGCTCCATAAAACGACCTCCCTTTCCCCGCTCACCCATGCCAGCCGGCGGCTGTCGGGGCTGAAGGCGGGACGCGATTGCGGCCGCTGCTCGGTCGTCGCCAGCACCCGGCCCGCCGGGGCGGGATCGGTCAGGCGCCAGAGAATCACTTCACTGCTGGCGCCGCCTCCGGAGCGCGTCGCCGCAAGCCACTTCCCGTCGGGGCTGAATTGCAGCGTGTCGAGCATCGACTGGAATCGGATCTGTTGCGGGCCGGGGCGGTCGCTCGTCGTGTCAGGAATCCCGGGAATGCTCAACGTTCGCCGCTTCTTGTCTCCCGCCAGGTCGATCAGCTCCAGCGCCGGCGTCAAGGAGAACGCCGCCATGCTTTCGGCTCGGAGAGAAACCGCCGCCAAGAGCGGCGGTCCCGCCTTCGGACGCGGACTGGCAACCTCCCGCCCGGTCGCCGCTTCGATGATGCGAATCCCCAAGTTCACGGCCTGCGGTTTGGGATTAAGCAAAGTCGTCGCCACATATCGGCCATCGGGGCTGACGCTGTGGAAATGGCCCTCCCATTGCTGCGCCACGCGGCCGTCCGGCAGTAGTAAGGCGGCGACTGCCTGCGTTCGCAACTCCGCGGGGGAAAGCTCTCCCTCCGCATCGCCGAGTGCGGCCGCCAGTCCCATCGCCTCGCCGATTGTCGGTTTCCGCTCGCCGGTCAAGAGTTCATCAAGTTGCTCGGCTCCTTGCCGCGCGCGCAAGCCTTCGGCGCCGCGGAGCATGTTCAGGGCGGTCCACCGCCGTCCCGGCTCATCGCTCGCCAGCACGGCTTTCGCGGCGAGATAGCGGCTTTTGCCGAGTTGATCAAGGGCCGCGTGGGCCGCCTCCAGCGCTCGCTCCCGGTGTTGTTTCGCCTGGCGCTGGGCGAGGACGGCCCGTCTCCGCTCGGTTTCGGTGAGCCGCAACTGAGCTTCTCGCTCCTGCCGCGCCCGGCGTTCGCCGATCATCGCGTTGTTGGCGCGAATCGCCGACGCGACGCTGACGGCCGTGGCGATCAAGAGAACCGCCGCGAGCGTGGCCGCGGCGGCGATCCACCCCTTGTGCCGTCGCACGAGTTTCTGCATGCGATAGCTCATCGACGGCGGGCAGGCCTCGACCGCTTCGTCGTGGAGATACCGCTGCACGTCGCGAGAGAAGTCGCTGGCGGAGGCGTAGCGGCGCGTGCGGTCCTTTTCGAGCGCCTTCATTACGATCCAGTCCAACTCGCCTCGCAGCAAAGCGCCGAGTTTGCCCGGCTCGCTCCGCCGCTGTGCGGAAATCGACGCCAGG
>JAHWKS010000375.1 GCA_019347795.1 Planctomycetota bacterium
ACCGGCGTCTTCATCTTGACATAGTAGCGGTCGAGCTTTGCGGCATCGGTGCGCGGGGTGACCAGGCTCAGGAGGATCATCACGATGAACGGCGTGATCAGCCGCGGCGGCAGGCGGAGGGTTTCGTAGAGCGCGCTGTCGACCTTCCGCAGGTCCATACCCATCGCCTGGTAGAGAAGGAAGTCAAGGTTGAACATCCCCTGGCCGAGGAACTTGCCGGAGCGGCGGGTGACGGTGATTTCCCTTTCTTCCTCGATCCGCTGCGCGACGGCCACTTCGGTCATTTCGCCCAGCGGCGTCAATCCTTCGCTCCAAAAGATCGCCTTGCCGCCGGTGGGGTCGAGTGTTTCAATGAACTCCTCGCCGACTTGAAGAGGCGTGGGCGGACTGCCCAATGCATCCAGCGCCGCAAGGGCCTGATCCCGCTCGGCCTGAGTTTCCGCGGCGGCGAGCTGCTGTTCGATCTCGGCTTGCTTCTCGTTCCACAGCGCGATCGCCGCTTGACGCTTCTCCACGTCGGCCTCGGTCGCTTCGCGGCGGACGCGGATCGTGGTAACGTCGCTCTGCACCGCAAATGCGGGACTGGTGCGCAGCGAGGGCATCGCGACCGGCGCCAGAATCGGGATGATGAAGAACATGAGCGCCGAGAAGGCGATCGTCAGCCACGCCGCGTACGCGTTCGCCCGGCGCCAGAACATGCCGATCCAGAACGGCGCCGCGAACACAATGGCCACCTCCAGGGCGATCTTGAACTGTCCAAACACGTCCATCAAATACAGCGACACCGTCGCCGCCCCGACGATGACGATCAGGCTTGCGATCCGCCCCGCCCGCACGTACGTCTTCTCGTCGGCGTTGGGGTCGATGTACGGGGCATAGATGTTGCGCACGACGAGGCCCGCCGTGACGATCATATAACAGTCGGCCGAGGACATAAGCGCCGCCAGCAGGCACGCCAGCATCAGCCCCACCAGGCCGATTCCCAGCGGTCCCAGAATCCTGCGCGTGGCCACGCCCCAGATGCGATCGGGATCGCGGGCCGCTTCCACTTCGCCGGCCAGCAGTGCAATCAGGATCAATCCCGTGAGCGCCCATCCGATGGTGCAGAACCGCTTGAGGAAATTGCCCGTCACCAGGCCGATGCGGGCGCCGTTCTCGGTCTTGGCCGAGCCGCCGCCGGTGGCGATGAAGTGCGGCTGCACCACAATCCCCACCAGCCCCAACAGCGTGAGCGAGACGATGTAGTGCAGCGGAAACTCCCCCGCCCGCGGGCCGCCGAAGATTTCGAAGTATTCGTCGGTCACGCGGTCGTGCATCACGTCGAAGCCGGCGTACCACACCGCGGGCGAAACGGCGCCCTGCTGCGCGGCAAGCTGCTGCTGCGTCGTGTCGCCGAATTTTTCCACAAGCTGCGTCAGCCCCGAGGGAATTAATAGGAGCGACAGCATGATGATGCATAAGCCCTGAATCAAATCGGTCCAGTACGCCGCCCGCAACCCGCCCAACACGCCATAGACGATCACCACCACCGAAATGACGGGGACCAGGACATACTCCAGCCCGACCTCGCCGAAGCCGGGCATCTCGACCGTCTGCACGTTCATAATCGACGCCGCCACCTTGCCGATGGCGGAGAACATCGTCGAGAGATACACCATGTAGAAGCAGAAGCCGAAGATGGTGTAACCGGCGCCCAGCGAGGTGCTGTCGTACCGCTCCACAAACCAATCCCCGAGCGTCAAATGCCGCATGCGGCGATACCACACGGCGAAGATCCAGTAGAACGGCGTCACAAACAGCCACAACAGCACGCTCCAGATGCCGCTCAAGCCGCTGGTCCAGGTGGTGCGGCCGACCTGGATCGGATCATTGGCGCCCGTGCCGGCGCCGAAGGCGGCGAACGTCTGCAGCAGCTTGCCGAACGACCGGCCCCCCATGAAGTAGTCTTCCTGCTTCTTCACCAGGCGCATGCACGCCAGGCCGATGCCCGCCATCATGATGAAGTAGCCGACGAGAACGACGTAATCAATGGTCGCCATGAGCTGGACTTACGAAGCAGAAGGCACAGGCGGATGGCTGGCGGCGGAGCGAAGCGACGCCCCAGCGGCTTCTCGCCTGGTGTTGGAATGGATAGCAGCGGGCGACCGCCATTGTAGGTGGCTCATGCTCGGATGCAACCTTGCAGGCGCCGGTGATCTACAATCGCCTTGATCGCCTGCCCTCTGCATTACCTCTCGACATGATTGCCATGGCCGCATCCACCATTCAATTTGTCACGCGCACCAAACTGGCGGAACTCGGTCGCCAGCGAGATTCTCTGCTCGCACAGTATCAGAAAGCGGAAATGGAAGGCGCGCATGGCGAACCCCTGGCGGGACTTGTCGCGTTGTACGAGGCATTGAAGCAGATTCGGGTCGGCCACATGCCGCTGCATCGCGGTCTGCCAAATCTGGCTGTCTTGCTGCGCGCCGCGAAGGCGCCGGAGACGGTGGTGGCGTTCTGGCGAGAGCAACTGCTGCGTGAGATTCAGCGTGGCCGGCTCCGTGCCGATGTCGTTTACCTCTTCGGCGCATTCCTCGGCGAATGGGATAACCGCGACGCCATGCAGCAAGCCTTCCGGGATGAAGCGCGCGAACAACATGACCGCCTCATCCAACAAGCCGGTTCCCTCCCCGATGGTGCGCCCCCGCTGAAGCTTCTCGAGCGCCGGCTAGCCGGGCTGGCGGAGCATGTGGAGCACGTTTCCGCTCAGATTGATCAGGCGATCGAGGAGTCCGTCAGCGCGGGCTCGGGTTGCTATCCTCGGTTGACGCAAATTGCCGCCAACCCGCATCATCCGGCCGATGTGCGAGCGGAAGCCAGACGTTTCAACAACGACGAAGTCCTCTCCCAGCAGCTCACCGACGCGTTACGCGTCGCGACGCGAGATCCGAGGGATTGGTCGTGGTCGTCCTCCGGCGTCCCGGCGAGAGCGCAGTGGACCCGCAACAAGTGGCGGTTGTACCCGACGCTATCGCTGGTGGATCTGGCGATCCTCCAGGCTCATTCCGATTTCTGGTCCGGCGCGATCGAGAACTGTTACTCCCACACCGGCCGGCGGATGAATCGACAAGGACGACTACAGAAATTGGAGGATCTGAACGCCCCGGAAGTCATCACGGCCAACGAGCGTCGCATGCTCAAGGCGGAGGTCGATCGCATCCTGCTTCCCTGGTATGAACCGCGCGATCCCTGGACCTCGGAGCCCGTCTACCAGGAGGGAGAGCCGGTGCGCGGGATCGTCTATCTCCGCGCTGAAAAACAATGCGAGGTGCGCGATGCTTCCCAGATGGGCTATGGCTACGCCGAAGGGGCCAACGCCATGATTCGGCAAGTCCATGCCGAAGTGCGATTGCTGCGAGCCGCCTTTCCCGACCGGGCGCTGCACGTGGTCAAGCTCGACATTCGCGACTACTTCGCCGACGTGCCGCACGAGACGTTGTTGCGGATGCTCGAGGGCCTGGGAATGCCCCGCTCGGGAAGGGAGTTCGCCGAGCGCTTTCTGGCGGTTCCTTATCTGATCGACGGCGGGCCGGCGCCGGCCCGCCGCGGCGCGCCGATGGAACAGCCGTTCTCGCACTGGCTGTGCGAATGGCTGCTGCGGCTCATGGAGGCGTTCGTCCACTCGCGGGCGCGCGTGCGAATCATTCGTCAGATCGACGATATTTGCCTGTTGGCGGGGACCCCGGACGACGCGGCGGCCGGATGGAGCGCCGTACGGGAGTTCCTCGCGGATTGCGGGCTGTCCATCAATGAAGAAAAATGCGGCGCGATCACGATCGGCGGAGATGCCGTCAAGGGATTGCCTGCGGCGGCCCCGCGCTGGGGGATGCTGGAATTGAATCGCGACGGCGATTGGCAATTGCACGAGCCAACGTTCGAGAACCTGTTTCGTGATTCGCGGCGCGAAGTCAACCGCCGGGACGCCGTTCTGGCCAAGGTCTCCATATACAATCAGAATTTGAAATTCCTCCTCGATTCGCTGGGCGTGGCCATGGACCTGGGGGACTCGCACCGCGAGTCCATCGGCGGAGCGCTCAGTCGTTTTGAGAGGACATTCTTCGATGGCGGGCGCAGCGTGTTCGACGGCCTGCGAGATTGCATTCGCGAGCGCTACCAGGACCGGTTCGACGCCATTCCGACGAGCTGGATGGTGTGGCCGATTACGGCCGGCGGCTTGGGTCTGCGATCCGCAACCGTGCTCGGCGGCCAGTACCAGATCGCGTACGACGAGCGCTGCAAGGTCCGAAAGCCGCCGCCGCGCGAGCGACCTGACAACTGGCAGACCGGCCACGAGGAATGGACGGCGTTTTACGAAGATCTCTTGGTCACTTTGGAGCCCGCCGAGTGTTCCGAATCGCAGACGATGAAGACGCTCGTGGACAGCTTCATCCGCCGCGGTAAGGCGATCTCCGGCGGAAAGCAAGAGGGACTGACGCAGTATTGGCGGTGGGTTCTCAGCGTGTATGGCCCCGAGATCCTCGACCGCTTGGGAACGTTCGAATTCCTGTTGACTGAACTGGTGCCGCTGCAACTTATTCAGGAGAAGCTGCTGGAGAACGACATGACGGAGGGTGAAGGTTGAGACATCGGCGTTGGACACGCAAGGCCCTTGTAAAACGCGCACTTATGGACAGCGCCGCGCGTGTGGCGTACTCTCAAACAGTGCGATCGTTCCCTTCGTCACGGGCCAGCGAATGACGGCGATTCCCACTCCCGGCACGACCTCGCTCGCGACGAGCATGCGGTTTGCGCCGGTGTGCGCGCGGTTTCGCGACGCCTGGCGAGCGGGCGCCGTTCCGCCGAGGATCGAGGACTATCGCTTTGATCCCAACCTTGCCCAGACCGGCGCGCAGCAGCGGGAGCTGCTGTTCGACTTGATCGCCGTCGATCTGGAAGAGCGGTGGTGGCGCGGCGGCGGTCACTCCGGGTCGCCCGACACCTCCGTTGATGAGCAGCTCGCGTCGCCGCAGGACGACTTCCCGATGCGGCCGCTCCTGGAGGACTATCTCGCACGCTTTCCCGACGCCGGCCCCCTGATCCGCATGCCGGTGCGTTTGATCGCCGTGGAGTATTCCGCGCGGCAGTTCTGGGGCGATCGGCCGGACCAGGCCGAGTACGCGCGGCGTTTCGCCCATCTGGGGCGTTCGCTGGAGCAAGTCCTGCGCGAAGTTCCCACGCCGTCGCAACTCCGGCTGCGGATCTATCATCAGGGAAAGCTGGTGCTCAACACCTCGCTCAACGGAGCGGTGGAGTTGGGGCGGCAACGGAAGGAGGACCCGCCCCCCTTCCAGCGTCTCTCGCTCCCGGAGGGTGACCGGATCATCATCGCCTCGCCCCGCGAGAACACCATCTCCCGCCGGCACATGCGGATCGCGGCCGACAAGGACGGCCGGGTGCGGATCACCAACCTGAGCACCAACCGCCCCTTGGAGATCGATACCGGCGAGCGGCTGAACCCCGGCGCCACGTGCGATCTTCCGGAAGGGGCGCTCGTGGTGATCGGCGACCGCGCTGTCCGCGTGCAGCAACCGGCCAGCGAGAACCTGCACCTCAAGAGCCTCGCCCAGCCGACATTGCCGCCGGGGGTGAGCGTGCAGCGTTCGGCGCAGCTTGCGACGCTGGTTTCGATGGGGCCCGGTGAAACGGAAGAGGAGCTGGGCCAGTGGCTGCAGGCGGTGATGGCGGTGGTGCAGGGCGCCGCCGGCTCGGCCGACTTCCTGGGCGAGGCGGCCAAGGCGGTGGTCGAGATCGCCGATCTCGACTCGGCCGCCGTCGTACTTTGGGAGGAAGGGCAATGGCGCGTCAAAGCCCGCGCCGGTCAGGCGGCCGAGTCGCCGTCGAAGTGGCAGCCGAGCCAGACGATGCTTCACCGGGTGCAGCTCCAGCGCCGCACCCTCCGCCATGCGCCTACCGGGCCGGAAGGCGCCGAAGGTCCTAGCAGCCTGGCCGAGGTCAGTTCGCTGGTCGCGGCGCCGATCCTCAACTCCGAGGGAGAAGTGATCGCCGCCCTCTACGGCGATCGCCGCTCGCAGGCGGGAGATGTGGAGATCACGGCCTTGGAGGCGCTGTTGGTGGAGCTGATCGCCTCGGGAGTGGCCGCGGGTCTGGCCCGCATTGAGCAGGAGCGGGTGGCCCTC
>JAHWKS010000376.1 GCA_019347795.1 Planctomycetota bacterium
CCGGGACGACTGGAGCACGAACTGCAGTCCGGCCAGAAGCGCGACGGACCGCATCGCGTAAGCGAAGTAATCGACCGCCAACGGACCGCTGCCAAGGTGCGGCGTCCCCCAATCAAAACCGCCTTGATGCCAATACAACGCGAAGGCCGCAAAGCACACCGCCAGCGCGGCGAAGGTGGTCCACCCCAGCCGCGTTTGTGCGCTGGGCCGCGGCCGAAACAAGGCGTTGCCGACCAGGATCCACACCGCCATCGCCGTCAACGCGATTTCGGGCCACAGCAGCCAAACCGTCTGTTTATCGGCGAACACGGGATGCTCTCACTTGGGGGACTGCCGGCGAATCAGAATTGGTGCAAGAACCGCACGTCGTTGCGGTAGAACTCGCGGATGTCGGTGATGTGGTGGCGCCGCATGCAAAGCCGCTCCACGCCCAGGCCGAAGGCGAAGCCGGTCACTTCCTCGGGATCATAACCGACCGCCTGGAGCACGTTCGGATCGACCATCCCCGCGCCGCCGAACTCGGTCCAGCGGTCGTTCCAGTGATAGTCGCACTCGACGCTCGGCTCCGTGAACGGGAAGAACGACGGCCGAAAGCGGATGTGCACGTCGTGCCCGAGGTAGCTGGAGGCGAACAGCCGCAGGACGCTCTTGAGGTCGGCCATCGTCACGCGGCGATCGACCCACAGCCCCTCCATCTGATGGAACATCGGGTAGTGCGTGGCGTCGGGGGTGTCGGGGCGATACACCCGCCCCAGCGCGATGATCCGCACCGGCGGCGGCGTGTGCTCCATCACGCGGATTTGCACCGTGCTGGTCTGGCTGCGGAGCAACAGCGGCGCATCCCCTTGCTTGCCGGCGCCGGCCCGGGCGGCGTGCAAGTAGAAATTCTCTAGCGGATCGCGGGCGGGGTGATCGGCGGGAATGTTGAGCGCCTCGAAGTTGTGCCGCTCGTCTTCGATCTCCGGTCCCTCGGCGACGGAGAAACCGAGCCGGCCCATGATGTCCTTGAGCTCCTCGATCGTCTGTGTGATCGGGTGCAGACGTCCCAACCGCACGGGACGGCCGGGCAGCGTGGGGTCAAACAGCGGCTCGCTCTTCGACTCGTCCCGCGCCGCCTCGATCCGCTGCTGGGCCGACTCAAACGCCTGCTGAACGGCCTGCTTGACCTCGTTGAACCGCTTCCCCGCGGCAGGCTTGTCTTCCTTGGGGACGGCCCCGAGCCCCTTCTGCACATCTTTGATACGGCCGCTCTTTTGGCCTAAAAACTCAACGCGGGCCGCCTCCAGTTCGTCGGACGAAGCCGCGGCCGCAAATCGCTGCTCTGCAGCCGTCTGCAGCTCGTCGAGATCGGCCAAGAAATCCGACATGGGCGTGGACAGATCCGGCCGCCTTAAGAGGCAAATTGAAACCCGGAAATTTCAAATTGCAAATTGCGGATTTGAAATTGCAAATTGAACACGTAGCCAATTTGCAATTTGCATTTCTCAATTTGCAATTTGCAATTCCCCCCCTCACGCCGCGAGCGCGCCTTTCACCTTATCCACCACGGCGTCGAAGGCGGCGGGGTCGCTCACGGCCAGCTCGGCCAGCGTCTTGCGGTCCAGCTCCAGGCCCGCTTTGTTCAGGCCGCTGATGAACTCGCTATAGCGGAGGCCGCGCTCGCGGCAGGCGGCGTTGATGCGGATGATCCACAGGCGGCGGAACTCGCGCTTGCGGGTCTTGCGATGCTTGTAGGCGAAGACGCCTGAGCGGATGAGCGTCTCCTTCGCCGAGCGGAGCAGCTTCCGCCGGCCGCCGACGTTTCCTTTGACCTTCTTGAAGAGGCGACGTTTCGCCTGGCGCCGGGCGGCGCCCTTGGTGGTTCTCATGGCAGTGCGATAGGGGCACAAAGTTTCGCGCGACCAGGCCCCTGCGGGGCGATCCCGCAGGCGTTTTCAAGCCCGCACGCGTGGAGGGGGCGGAACAGGAGGTTATTCTGCTTTCGCTTTCATCTTTCCCTTCTTCTTCGCCTTCGGCGTGTACTGCCCCAGCGCCTTCTGGATGCTTGGCTCCATGCACTGATCGACCGCTTCCGTGCCGCGGAGGTTGCGCTTCCGCTTCTGCGACATCCGGGACGCCAGGTGGCTCGTGCCCGCCTGGCGGTGCATCGCCTTTCCGTTGGCCGAGAGGCGGAACCGCTTCTTGGTTCCCTTGTGGGTCTTCATCTTCGGCATCTTCCGCACTCCCAGAGGGATAATCGCTGGAGGAAACCACCCAATTTACGCCAAATCCCGAGGGGAGGAAAGGCGGGTTGATGCTTTCTTGTCAACCATTAGAAATGTCCCGTCCCTTTGGGGTGGCAAATCCGACAGTCGTCGCTACCGCAGCACGTAGCGGCCGCACATTACGGAGATGGTTTCGCGGTTGAGAAGCTGCCGGGCCTCGACCCCCTCGGCCATCAGCTTGCCGGCGGCGGCCGAATAGTCGTATTCGTCGTAGAGGTTCACGAAGGCGGTTACCGCAAAGCCGCGGCGGCGGAGGTTGCCTAGCGCGATCGCGGCCTCATCGCTGACCTGCGGAAGAAACACCACCACCGTGGCGTCGCGGGGCATGCGATTGCCCGTCTCGCTTAAAAGTTGAGCGAGCGTCAGACCATCGGTCAGCTCCAGCCGCGCCAGCGTTTCCAGGATCCGCATGAACTGCTCCGGCCCGCGCTGCGTGGGAATGACGACCGGCGCCAGGCGATCGCTCTCGGCCAGCATCGATGCCGCCTGCCGGGCCGCGTCGCGGGTCCGCAGATCGTAATCCCAGCCCTCCTGGCGGATTCGATCGGCGGCGTCGCGGGCGTTCGTGATCAAGCCCACCTGTTGCCCGAGTTGATAAACCGCGCCGGCCAGCGAGGCGGCGGCGGTGATCGCCAGTTCGGAGCGGAACGGCTCGTGTTTCAGGTCGTACGAGTCGCGGTGAAAGTCGAGCACCAGCGTCGCCCCGGCCACCGTGGACGGCTCATACACCTTGCTGTGCAGCTCGCCGGTGCGGGCGGTCGCCTTCCAATGCACGCGGTTGAGCGGATCGCCTGCCTGATAGCCTCGCACGCCGGCGATGCGGGTGGGGTCCTCAAACAGCCGATGGCTCATTCGCACCTCGCCAATCGGCCGCCGCGACGCTAGTTCGAATCCCTCCAGCGGGATCACCTCCGGGTACACCAGTAAAAAATGCGGCTCGCTCAACACGCGGTACCGCCGATGCAGGCCGAACAGATCGCCGGTCTCCAGCACCAGCGGGCCGAGCTGATAGTACCCCCGGCGATTGCAATCGAGCTGATAGAAGATGGTGGCGCGACCTTCCTTTTTCAGCCGGGTCAATTGAACGCGGCTTCCGGTCACTCCGAGATGCGGCGGCTTGAAGATCAATGCCTGCCGCGGCAACAGGTCTTCCAAGAGACACCACGCCACGGGGATCGGGCCGTTGTTTTCCACGGTCACCACCACGGCCACCGTCTCGCCCACTCCGGCGGTAAGCTTGTTGCACTCCCGCACGGCAGAAATGTTCTCCGCCCAGGTGCGCGCCAAGAAACGGCTCACCAGAAGCACCCCCAGCAGCGCGTACATCGAGTACGCGAGGAACCCCAGATCGAGCACCACCGCCACAAGCAAAACCAAAATAGCGCCGGCAAGCCACTTCATGGCAAAGGGGTCAGAATGGGAGATCGCGGTCAGCAGCAGCCGTCACGACGACATCAAGAACAATAATCGCTCCCGCAATTGAACGCACCCCGCGTAGCGCTTGCATCAGCAGGGAAAGCACCTCCGCAGAGGGTCACCGAAATCGCGGCGCAATTTGCTTTACTCGAGGGGCGCCCCGAAGTAGCTTAATTCGCGTCCTTTTGAGGCTGCCCGCCATACCCAAAACGTGGTTTTTTATGCGACGTTCTCTTCCCACGGACCGCTCTTCCGGCCGTTCCTCTATGCGGCGGGGGTGTGCCGTTCGCCGACGACTCCACATCCAATCTCTGGAGCCGCGGTGCATGTTGAGCGGCGATTGGCAAAACCCGGTGATCGCCGCGGACGTCGATTTTTCCGGGTTCGTGTCGCTGCAGGACCTTCTGATCATCGTCACCGACTTGCGGGCCAGCGGCGTGCCGCACGATCTGACGAGTTCTTCGATCACGACGCCGGCGCCTGGGTGGTCACCGGCACGGCGACGGTAAGCGACGACGGCCAGACGCTCGTCTCCAACGAAGGCGTCCGCACACTCGGCTGGCGGTCCATCGGAGCGAATCCGGGAACCAGCACATCGCACAAACGCGGCGATGATCCCAAACAGCCGGACGACGAGGACGAGGAAGAGGAGGAAGACTGCTCCGACGTGGTGGTGCGGGGCGGCCGCGGCGACGTGATCCGCGTCGATCTCGGTCAAAGCGGCTGCACAATGTTCGAACGAGTCTCGCTTACCGGCGGCCAGGTCGTTTACCTGGGCGAGTCCGACGTGGGGCAAGGCGTTTTCTACTTCGTTCCTGAAACGACGGTGACCGATCCGTTCGGCCTGATCCAAGCGACTTTCCGCGGAAAGCGGAGCGCCGACGGCGAAACGGACGAGAGCGTCCTACGCATCGACGGCATCGACGTGGAGCCCGGTTATTCAAGTACCGGTCCAAACGCCGTGACGTTCGGCACGGGCCAACTCGACAACTACCGGCAACAGCAACGGCTTCGATTTCTCGGGTACCACGATCAAACGGGAAATAATGCTCAACTGTTGAGTGTCGATGGGATCGCTGGCCCGAAGACGCGGCACGCCATCGGTGTGTTCAATGCAGCGGTTCTCAATTCCGACCGCGTGGACGAAAACGCGTCCGTTCCCAATGCGGCAATCAACTCGCCCAATGCGCCAAGATGGGTTCCAGTGACGTTCGGAGCTGGAATTGTCGACGGGCAGAATGTCAAAGAAAACTGGCTCACGCATTGGGCCAGGGCGGTGCTTGACGCGGCGGACGCGCAATCGTCGACACCGCTCGTGTATACGGGAGGGAGCATGCGCGGAGGCGGAGATACGCCGTTCCACGAAACGCATGAAGCGGGGATGGACATCGACATCAATATCGACCAGGCCAATCTGGTCATTGGCCAAACGCCCACGCTAACGCCAACCGAGCAGTTCGTGCTCGACCAAATGCTCGCTTTCCACCGAGGCGCCGGCGCATCGATCGAGCGCATTATCATCAGTTACGCGCGGCTTAGGGACGCGTTCAACGCCCAAACGATGACCACGATCGCCACGGTGCTTCCCGGCCATTTCAATCACTTTCACGTGGACGTAAAGCCTCAAGTCGCCACGTCGGCACAAGTAGGGGGCGAGGCGGAGGCGGGGATGATGAGCACCGTCCGCGGGTTCGGCGCCGACAGCCGGCTCTACTACCGCTTTTCCTTACCCGGAGGCGTCGAACTCGCCGGCCGCACAAATGCGCAGGGGCAGTTTACGACGGTGCTGCCGACCGACTCCGAATACACCCTTACCCTCTACGACGCATCCACGAACCGCTCCGGCGTGTACCGCGGGATCAGCGGGGCAAGCGGCGCCACGACGCGGTTGGGGACGCTCATTCTCGATCAGTTCGGAGGACTTGATGCGGACGGCGATCGCATTCCCGACGTCGGCGAGCGCGCCATCGGCACGGACCCCAATCAGGCGGACACCGACGGCGACGGAATCAGCGACAGTACGGAGATCGAACAGAGCCTGAACCCGCTCGACGACCGCGAATCTCCTGTGGGCGTGACTGCCGCGACGGCCCTTGACGGCGCAGCGCAGGAGGTCGTCGTGGAGGCCGAAAGCGGTCGCGGCGGCCGTCAGCTTGCCTATCTCGCGACCGGCGATCATGGATTGGCGGTGGTGGATGTTTCTCGGTTTAATTCGCCCGTCGTGCTGGGGCAGGTGGACCTGCCGGGATTCAACGGCGACGTCGCCGTGGACGCCCATCGCGAACTTGCGGTGCTGGCGGCGGGCGACGCGGGGCTCCACTTTGTGAACGTCGAAGATCCCATGCTTCCGCGAAGGATCGCCACCCGCCGCGGCGCGTTCAGCCGCGTCGAACTGCACGGAGGGATCGCCGTCGTGGCGAGTGGAGCGTTTGTGCAGGGCTTCGACGCCGTCTCCGCCGACCAAGTGTTCTCGCTGACGCTCC
>JAHWKS010000377.1 GCA_019347795.1 Planctomycetota bacterium
CCCTCC
Source organism: Planctomycetota bacterium (assembly GCA_019347795.1). Taxonomy (GTDB): domain Bacteria; phylum Planctomycetota; class Planctomycetia; order Pirellulales; family Pirellulaceae; genus JAHWKS01. Next base: position 7 of record JAHWKS010000377.1, read on the forward strand.
GGCTCGATGATCCAACACGTCTGCGCCGCCCCATCCAGCGTGCTGACGACGCTCACCCTCTTCCGCGTCCCCGCCTCCCCCGTCGCCGCAAAGAGCAGCAGCGCGACAAGTAAGAAGCAGTTCGCAAACCGGCGGACGGCGTAAGTAGACATGCGGCGGGCTCCAAGCCGATTCGAGGGAAACGGCCTATGATAACCTCGCGCCTCCAAAGCGGCCACTCAAGTGCGCCGTTACCACGTGTACTCGGCGCCGAGCTGGAAGCCGTGGTAGAGGACGTCGCCGTTGTCGTTAATCAGAGGGTCGCGGATGCCGAAGCGGAAGTCGCTGTTGAAGTTCTCGGGCGCCAGGGCCACGCCGTCCACGAACAGGAGTTGGTAGCCCATCCGGAGCGTCATGTGCTCGGTCAACTCGAAGATCGACTCCAGTCCGCCTTCGCCCACCACAGCGATGTCCTCATTGCCGACCAGCTCGCGAAACTCCTGGTTCGCCGCCGGATCGACCGGCCGCACGAGCCGGATCAGCGTCTCGTTCTCCGTACGGAGGCCGCCGAGGGTCGCCTTGAAGTTCACGCCCACCTTGACGCCCGGCACGATGCAGACCAACAGATCGCCGCCGGTTTGAAAGCCGTAGATGTCGTTGCGGGTCTGGACGAGCGTGCCGGTCGATTCGGCGGTCACGGCCCCGTTTTGGATGAAGTAGGAGAAGTCCTCGTTCAGCACCAGGTATCGGGCGCCGACGAGAAACGAGGTATGAGCCCGGCAGTTCGGCGAAACCCACCTGCGGCGGATGTTCAGCTCCCAGTTGTGCAGCTCGGTGGAGTAGGCGATTGCCTGCAAGCTTGAGTTGTTCGCCTCGGGCAGGTTGGGCGGGGCAATGGCGCCGAACTCACTGTACGCGGAGAACAGGTCGTTGGCCCCGCTGGCGACGGCCGCCTGCGTGGCCCATTCGAACATGCCGAAATAGCCGCCTTCGAGATTCGTCCCCGGCTGCAGGAGCAAGGAGCCCATCAGCCGGAAGCCCGGCTCTTCGTCGAAGTCCAGATTGTCGGTGCTGAGGACGATCGGCCCGCCGGCGCCCAGCGACGTGAAGTCTACCCGGCGCGAGACTTCTTCCCGCGTGTAATAGAGGCCTTCGGCCTGGAAGTCCCACCATCGCGGCGTGCAGCATCCGCCTGTTCCCGCCGGTCCGTGCTTGGTGAGGACGCCGCGTCCGTCGTTCATCCAGATGCCCCCCGGCGTTCCGGCGCCAACTCCCAATCCGAATCAGGGCGGGATGACCGTATCGGCGCCGGGCGGCGCCTGCGTCATTCCCACGGCGCCCTGCTGGAAGAGTCCCGTGGCGGCGCCGCCTCCACAGGCGTCGCACCCTCCCCCGCCGCACGCACGGCAACCGAAGGCGACGGGCATCACATGCGGATCATGAACCACTAGCGGAGAGTTGTAGCCGGCGAGCGATTCGCCGCCTGCATAGCCGCCGTATCCGCCATGTCCAGCTTGGGGCATCGCCGGAGGCATGTAGTACGCCTGCTGCGCCGGATAGCCCCCGGGAGCGTAGGAGTAGGGATTCATCCCCCACTGCGCGTCGGCCGACGTCGCCGCGACCGCGACGGTCGCCAGCGACGCCAGGGCCATGATCCAGGCAGGACTCCGCTTCATCAGTATGCCTCCGGCACGGAATCGTCTCGCAAGACTCGGCCTGCGGGAGCCGCCGCGGGGCGACTCGTGGGACGGCGGCGTTCCAGGTTTCCGAACTTCCAGCGCGTGCCGCCGCGCGATACGTTCCCACGCTACAACCCATCGGTCCGGTAGAAGCGGAATAATCAGAACTTCCGGGATCGCCGGTAGAATTTTCCAAAAACGCCGCCTCGACGGACCCTCGCCAGTTTGACACGGCCAGCCCGCATACTGGCTTGGCGCCGCGAGATGCCTTATAATTTTCCCTTCCCTGCACCCGCCGTTGACGGCGGGTTTTTTTCATTGAAGGAAGACCAGGCAAGCCGCGGAGGGCAGCTTGATGAGCGAAGTTCATCTGGAGGATTTGGGGACGCCGCGCGTCGCCGACCAGCGCGTGCTGGTGCTCGACTTCGGCTCCCAGTACGCCCAACTCCTCGCCCGCCGGGTCCGGGAGCAGAACGTCTATTGCGAGATCGTCCGGCACGACATCGCACCCGAGCGGATTCGCGAGCACAACCCGAGGGGGCTGATCCTTTCCGGCGGCCCCAGCAGCGTCTATCAGCCCAACGCCCCACGTGCCCACCCAGGGCTGTTCGACCTGAAGCTCCCTATCTTGGGCGTCTGCTACGGCATGCAGCTCGTGTGCGACGCTCTCGGGGGGAAGGTCGATAGCACCCCCGCCCGCGAGTACGGCCGGGCCAAGTGCCGGTTCGATGTGGAAAATCCCCTCTTCACCGGGCTTCCCGACGAGTCGCAAGTCTGGATGAGCCACGGAGATCAAGTCTCGCGGATTTCCGAGGACTTCGTCCCGCTGGCGAAGACCGACACCTGCCCCATCGCCGCGGTGCGGCATCGCCGGCTGCCGGTGTTCGGCCTGCAGTTTCATCCGGAGGTGACGCATACGCCGCTGGGGTCCACCGTCATCCGCAACTTCCTGCTGGAGATTTGCGGGTGCAGCGGAACGTGGAAGCTGGGGGACTTCGCCCGCGAAACGATCGAGCGGCTCCGCGACCGCATCAGCGATGAGCGGGTAATCTGCGGACTTTCCGGCGGGGTGGACTCGTCGGTCACAGCCGCGCTCTTGTACCAGGCGATCGGTCCGCAGCTCTCGTGCATCCTGGTCGACAACGGCCTGTTGCGAAAGGACGAACAGCGGTCGGTGGTGGCGGAGTTCTCGCATCACTTCCGCACGGATTTGCACGTGGTGGACGCCGAGGAGCAGTTTTTGGAGGCGCTGGCCGGCGTGACCGATCCGCAGGAGAAGCGGCGCCGCATCGGGCACGTGTTCATCGAATGCTTCAAGGCGGAAGCGACGAAGATCAAAGGCGCCAAGTATCTGGCACAAGGAACGCTCTACCCGGACGTGATCGAGAGCGGGGCCGCCGCCGACGGCCCGGCCGCCACAATCAAGCTCCACCACAACGTCGGCGGATTGCCCGAGCAGCTTGGCTTCGACCTGATCGAGCCGCTCCGCGACTTGTTCAAGGATGAAGTGCGCCGCCTGGGCGAGGAGTTGGGGCTGCCCGAGGACTATGTCTGGCGTCACCCGTTTCCCGGCCCCGGGCTGGCGGTGCGGTGCGTGGGGGAAGTCACGCCGGCCCGGCTGAGCGTGCTGCGCGAGGCGGACGCCATCGTCGTGGAAGAGATCAAGGCCGCCGGACTTTATCGCCAGACGGCTCAAGTCTTCGCGGTTTTGCTCCCGGTGCAGAGCGTGGGAGTGATGGGGGACGCCCGCACGTACGAGAACGTCGTGGCTATCCGCTGCGTGGACAGCGACGATTTCATGACGGCCGACTGGAGCCGCCTGCCGTACGAGGTGCTGGCTCGCCTCAGCACCCGCATCATCAACGAAGTGCACGGGGTGAACCGCGTGGTGTACGACATCAGCTCCAAACCGCCGGCCACGATCGAGTGGGAATGACGGCTGCGGCGCCTATTGCGGCGGCGGGACGACTCCGAGACGACGATAGGCGAGGGTGAGCCAACCATCGGCGATGTTCATGTCCGTCATCGTGAATGTGCCCAGGTCGTCGATTTCGCCTGCGGCGGTGAGCGTGCCGGGGGTGAGGTCTTCCTCCAGGTCGCGCAAGAGGAGGGCGCGGATGAGTTGCTGCTGCACGACGTCCTGGACTTTTTGGGCGGGATCCTGCTCGCCGCGCCGGCCGGGAACAACGCGCGGGGCGCCGGAGCGGACCAGGCGCGGAGCGCCGTCCTTGTCACGCTGCAGCTCGTACCGCAGGTGAATGTCCATCGAGGGATAAACGCCGCCGCCGAAGGTGAACTGCTCGCCGCGAACGGTGACGTCGATGGCGCCGTCCTGCATCGTAAAACGGATCGGATCTTCGTCGGCGAGCGTGATGCTGACCGGCTCCGACTCCTCCTCCGGCGTGACGACGGGCGCGTAGAACCGGCCGTTCACCACTTCCCAGATTTGCAGAACCTCGTCCCAGGTGAGTGTGCGGCCGGCGAACTGGCTTGTTCCGATATTGTTGATAAGCGACTCGTGAATGTAGACCTGCAAATCGTTGCCCTCGGGAAGGGAAGGAGGCGCGGACGCCGTTGTCTCTTCGAGCGGCAACACCGCGATCTCCAATGCCGATTGCGTGGTGCGGAACTTCAGCCTTCCGGCCGAGTCCGGCTCGCCGGAGAAGACGCGCCGCACGTACTGCAGCGTAGGCCCGGTGAGTCCGTCGATGAACTCCTCCGCCTCCTCATCGATCTCCTCGTTGAAGTCCTCGGCGCTTCGCTGCGCCGCGACGCGATCCCGCTGCGCCTTGTCCGAGTAGAACTCCCGCGTCGCGATCTTCTGCGCGATCCGCTCGATCAGTTGTCGTTTGAAACGTGTTGTAACCCGCACCAGACAAGTGTTCGTCTCGGCGTTCGTTTGCGCAGGGTCTGCGCGAATGTTGTCGGGGCGAACGTAGATGTGCGTTGCGCCGCGAAGCCCCGTCTTGCCCCGCACGAAGAGACAGACCGGTCCCGCCTCGGTGACCGTGTTGGTCGTGTTGACGCCGGAGAAATCGACTCGAATAATGGCCAACTCGTCATGGGGCACAAGCCGGAACGAGTACTCGCCGATCAGCCGCCCCTGGCCGCGGACCTGGCGCCCCATGATGTTCTCATCGACATCGTTCACCTCATCGATGCCGTCGCGCAAACCCTCGCTGACGGTCTCTGCCGACAGCCGGAGCAGGAAATTCGGCTGCGGCGCCTCGGCCGATGCCGAGGTGGACGACGGTTGCGGATCAAGCGGTTGTTCCGCCTGGAGCGGCGCGGGCGGCCCCGCCCACGCTCCGATCATGCCAAGCACGATGATCAAGACGAGGGGAGGCGATGGCATGAGGAGTTCTTCACGGTGGCAAGCTAATAAACCGCCCAGCTTTCGGACCTTCCGCAGTCCGCACGTTTCTGTGACTGCTATAATATAAGCCGCCTTGCCCGCTTTGCCACTTGGCCGACGCGAAACCTTCATGACGCGAATGCGGATCCCACCGTAAACGATGAGCGACAATACCCCGCGGCGCCGAATCGACGTCAACAGTCGCGTTCACCTCTCGGAGATTCGGGCGAGCGACAAGGCGGCGTTCGTCAGACATCTCAGCGACGGCGACATTTGCCATTACACGTTCCGCATACCGTTTCCGTATTCTGAATCCGATGCTGAGCAGTGGATCAGGTTCGTCGCAGGGATTACGGAGGATTACGGCGAACCTACCAAATTCGCCATCCGGGACCCGGACGAGTATCTGATTGGCTCCCTCGGCTTCGACGGGCTGACCAAGGGGCATTCCGCCGAGATCGGCTATTGGCTCGCCAAACCGTACTGGGGCCATGGGCTGATGACGGACGTACTGCGGGCAGCCTGCACATTCGCCTTTGACCAGTGGAATTTGGTCCGCATCACGGCTTACGTTTTCCCCTTCAACAAGGCGTCGCAACGAGTGTTGGAGAAAAACGGATTCCAGTTCGAGGGCCTCTTGCGCAAGCACCACAAGAAGGGCAAGGAGTTTCTCGACGCGAAACTCTATGCCCTGGTCCCATGAACATGATCGAGAAGTACCTTTATCTCTGGATGCGGACGCGGGAGCTTTCGCGATTCGTGGCCGGCGCCCGTGATTCCCGGCTGGCGCAGCGCCGCGTCCTTCTCGAAAAGCTTCGCCGTAACGCCGAGAGCGACTTCGGCCGCGACCACGGCTTCGCCGACATCCGCTCGGTGGAGGATTTTCGCCGCCGGCTGCCCATCACCAACTATGAGTATTACCGCCCGTACGTCGATCGGCTGAAGCAGGGCCGCATCACCGCGATGTTTGGCGAAGGAACGAAGGTGCTGATGCTGGCGATGACCTCCGGCACCACGAACAAGTCGAAGTACATTCCCGTCACGCAGCAGTTCTTCGACGACTACCGCCGCGGCTGGAACCTGTGGGGCATCGGCCTGTATCGCGATCACCGCGATCTATTGCGAAAGCTGAACCTCAAGT
>JAHWKS010000378.1 GCA_019347795.1 Planctomycetota bacterium
GGAGGACGCAAGTGCCGGGGCTTAGCTCCAGACCCGGGAGATCCTTCTCGGCATAAATCGGGAATGAGCCGGTCCCGCCCGCCACAATCCGCGGCACGGGGAAGCCACGTGCCAGCAGCCGCTCGCGAAAGTCCAGCACGCCGCGCCACCCGGCGTCGACCGCGCGCCGTCGCTCCTCGACCGAAACCTGGTGGTTCTGCCCGTCGTAAACGTGCAGCCCGCCCGCCTCGACGCCCGCCGTCTGATGAGTCTGCTGATACAGCTCCTCCGCCTCCAGACTGACCGGAAGGCCGGTGCGGCGCAATCCGGTGTCGATGTCCAGCAGCACGTTGATGGAGAGTCCGGCCGAATGCATCGCCTCCGCCAACTCGGCCAGCGGCCGCGGGTGATCGGCGGTGACCGAGAGCGTCGCCTGCGGAAACGTCTCCTGAAAGTGGATCGCGCGGCGAATGTTCGGCCCCACCAGGTTGTAAGCGAGGAACACATCCCTGGCGCCCGCCCGGGCGAGCATCTCCGCCTCGGCGAAGGTGGCGGCTTTGTGCTTGACAATCCCCAGCTCCAGCTCACGCTCGATGATCTGAGGGATCTTGTGCGTCTTGCAATGCGGCCGCAGGCGGGTCGGATCGCCCGCGATGCGAACCATCTGCCGCAGGTTTCCTTCCAAGATCTCCCGAAAAATCACCAGCGCCGGCGTGACCAGGTCCGATGTGTCGGCAATGTGGTAGCGTGATTGCATGCGGGGCGGAGAGGTAACGTGGATGCGAGATACGTCGGCCAATCATAGCTTTGCCGGCCTTGGGACGAAAGAAGCGTCGCGGCCTCGGCGTTACGGCCTCCAAGTCGCCGTGGCGATGGCGAAGTATTTGTTCGTGAAGGGCGGAGCTTTGCGGCCGGCGTACCAGATTCGCCATGCGCCGTCGGGGAGCCGCATTACGGAGTGGCTCGTGGTGTAGTGCGACTCCCAGGGGCGCGAAGGGTCGGGGCGGAGCACCGGGTTGTGCGGCGATTTGCGCCAGCGGAGGCCGTCTTCGCTGACTGCGAAGCCGATGGCGGTCTTATTCGCCTCGCCCGACCAGTAGCTTCCGTACCAGAGGAGATAAGCGTCCTCGACCTTCACGACCGCGGGATAGAATAGCCGGCCTCGCTCCCAGTCCTGGTCGATCACGAGCGCGGGCGCCTCGGCGACTCGCCATCGCCGGCCGTCATCGCTGGCGGCGTGGCGGATGATCCACGGATCGCGGCTCACGTCCGTGTACCACAAGCGATAAATATCGCCGTCCTTTAGCACCGTCGGCGCGTAGACATGCTCCAGTTGCGGCGGAGAGGGCGCCGACCAATGGGCGCCGTCTTCGCTCGTCGATGCGTGCAACGTGTGCAAGCTGTTCGATTTCGTCAGCGGGGCGGCGCTGAACCACATCCGCAGCCGCCCGTTTTCACGTATCGGCGTTCCGTCGATACGCCGCAGGACGGTGGGGGTTAGGACGGAACGTATCCCGTTGCCAAACTCATACACCGGGTTCCCGGAATGCTTTTGAAAATGTCGGCCGTCATCGCTTTCGGCCAGCCCAAGCCGGAAGACGCGCTCCGCCACGGCGCCGCGCGAGCCGCAATACCAGAGCAGAAATCGGCTCTGCTCGCGAACCACGCAGGGGGCGAAGACGTGCGTGTCGTCGAATTCGCCGGCCGCTCCCAATGTGACAATCGGCCCCTCAGTATCCCGCCGCCACTCCTGCGGCGCGAGCCATTTCTTTAGCGCCTCCGAATCCACCGGCTCTTCCGCACGACCGGGGAGGGAAAGAAGGACTAGCACTAGCCAGGAGCAGGTCGCCAGCGACCAACAACGTCTCGACATGGATCTCGCACTCAATGCTATGCTCGGGCGCCGGGGCTGGACCCTCGGCGGCGGGTTCAATTATTCTCGGAACATCCCGCGGCCGTTCGATTTTACCCAACTCTGCCGACGCTTGCTTCCCATGCAGCAATCCAAAACCATTGCAATGCCTGCTCGCCAACTGGCCGTGCTTGTCCTCCTGACCGGCTTCGGGGGAGTTTGCGGCGGCCAGGAAGGCGGCGACAACATCCGCCTGGCGGAGGGACGATTCGGACATGCTTTGAACGCAGCGGCCGGCGGGTTTCTCGCGCCGGCGGATGAGCGATATGCACAGTTCCCGCTCACCGTCGAGTTCTGGGTCCGCACGACCGGCGAGGCCGGCGAGCAGGTGCTGCTCTCGCACCAGGCGAAGAACTCCGGGACGCACTGGGAGCTGACGCTCTTGCGCGAGGACGGACGCCTCTCGCTGTTCGCGTCGGGGTTCGAGCCGGCGACGCTCGCGACCGACGTCTCGCTGGCCGACGGCAAGTGGCGGCATGTGACGATGATTTTAGAAGTCGCGCGGGCAAGGCTGTACGTCGACGGAAAGCTTGTGCTCGATCGGCCGGTCCAGCAGCGGGCCCGGCCGTCGCAGCCAAGCGGATTGGGGGTCGGAGTGCGGTTGGAGGACCGTCGGCCGTCGGCGGTGCTGATTGATGATGTGCGGATCTCCTCGGGCGTGCGGGACGTGGTGGCGGCGCCGGAGCTGCCGCTGATCGAGGACGATCAAACGATCTCGCTTTGGTCGTTCGACGAGTCCGAGGAAGCGTACCTGGCCCGCTGGACGCCGGGGGGCGAGACCAATCAGCGCGGTCTGCCGTACTCGCACCGCATTGCGGAGTACGAGTTCGAGCGCGACGACAGTTGGGTGGACGGACGATGGCAGGAGACGGTAAAGGGGCCGTTCCTCACGCACTCGACGCAAATCCCGGGGCGGCAGGTCAGCCCGAAGAATATGACGGTCTTTCTCGATCGCGAGAAGACGGTCGCGGTGATGTACGACCTGGAGCGATGCGCGGCCGTGGCGGGGTTCACGCAAGCCCGGCTGAAAACGGATCCGGCTCGTTACGGTCTTCTGCGCAAGCCGACGCTCACGGGGCAGATGCAGTTCTTTGTGTCCGGGCCGAAAGCGTGGTGGACCGCGAGCGGCGAGGACGAGCTGACGACCGTGAGCAAAGACGACATCGACTACCGCGGGGGGCGCCTCCACGGCGGTGACGTGCTGCTGACGTATCGCATCCTGGGCGGCGAAGGGCGGGAGCACGCGACAATCGAGCGCGGCGAGACGACCGCAATCGCGCGGCGCCTGGAATTCGAAGGGCTGGACCGCGAGGCGTATCTGGCCGTTACCGAGGCCCATGATTCAGTAACTCTGGAGAACGTGAATCAGGTTTCCCTCGCCTCCTGGAAGAAAGAGGTATCGCGCACGGCGTTGCTCTCATTACCGGCTCACCCGGCGCTTCGCTGCTGACGCGCGGCAACGACGTACTACTGCCCCTGCCGGCGGGCGAAGCGTGGAGAGGAAAGCTTCTCGTCTGGTCCGGACCGGCCGGCGAGCGAGAGAAGTTTGTACGCCTCGTGCAGCAGAGTTCTCCAGAGTTCGACTTGGCATCATTGAAGAAGCCAACCAAGGGACGATGGGGACCGCCGCTGGTGACGCAAGGCGAAGTCTCAGAAGACCAAGACGCGCCGTACGTGATCGACACCATCACCGTCCCCTATGAAAACCCCTTCAAGGCGTTATTCTTCATCAGCGGCGTCGATTTCTTTTCAAACGGCGACGCCGCACTCTGCACCGCGCACGGCGACGTGTGGCGGGTGAGCGGGCTGGATGAGTCGCTCCGCCGCGTCGAGTGGCGCCGCTACGCGACCGGGCTGTATCAGCCGCTGGGAATCAAGGTGGTCGACGACAAGGTGATCGTGCTGGGTCGCGATCAGCTCACGCGGCTGCATGACGAGAACGACGACGGCGAGGCCGATTTCTACGAATCGTTCAACAACGACCTGATCGTGATCGGAGCCGATCACGCCTACGCGATGCGGCTGGAGACCGATCCCGCCGGCAATTTTTACTTCGTGAAGTCGGGCGGTTACGAGCCGCATGGAAGCGCGCTCTTGAAAGTCAGCCGCGATGGATTGTCGCTCTCGGTCGTCGCCCGCGGCTTTCGCCACCCCTACGGCCTTGGCGTGGGACCGAAAGGCGAGATCACCGTGGCCGATAATGAAGGCAACTGGGTCCCCTCATCCAAGATCGACCTCGTGCGCGAGGGCGGCTTCTTCGGCTTCTTGGGCGGGAAGTCGCAGGCGCCGGAGAATATTGTCGCCGGTCGGCCGTTGTGCTTCCTTCCCAAGGTGGCCGACAACTCCTGCGGCGGACAGATGTGGGTCACGAGCGATCGCTGGGGCGATTATCACCGCGGCGAGATGCTGCACCTCTCCTGGGGCCGCTGCACGCTGCACGCCGTGTTGCGGCAGGAAGTTGGCGACGTCTGGCAGGCGGCCACGGTGCGTTTTCCCAACCTCACTTTCCTGTCCGGCGCTGGCGAAGGCGCGTTTCATCCGCTCGACGGACAGCTTTACGTGGTCGGCCTGGACGGCTGGCAGACCGGCGCCGTGAAAGACGGCTGCTTCCAACGCGTCCGCTACACCGGCGCCCCGATCCACATGCCGTCTTCATTCCACGTGTGCGAGAACGGCATCAAAATCGGCTTCACCCAACCGCTCGCCCGGGACGCCGCCCGGCCGGAAAACTTCCGCGTCGAGCAATGGAACTACCGCTGGAGCGGCGCCTACGGCTCGTTTCACTACTCGGTGAAAGATCCCGACGTGGTGGGTCACGATAAACTCGAAGTCGCCTCAGCCACCCTCATGCCCGAGGAGAACGGCGTGTTCCTGGAAATTCCCGGTCTGCAGCCGGTAGACCAGATCCACATCCACACCGACATCACCGCTCAGGACGGCGCCCCGCTGCGCTTCGACATCTATGGAACGATCAATTGCCCCGCGCCGCCTTTAACTGTAAGCCGTTAAATAACCCGGCATGCGAGTTCCGCGGCGATTGGTCGCCGCGCCATGCCGGGAGTAGCTCCCATGGCTCTCGTCAATTTCGCCGCCGATCGCTGAACTCAGGCGGGAAAGGCGGGTCAGAGAGCCGCCCGGCGCCCCGGATGCTTCTGCTCGATGCCGCAGCCAGCAGCGGTGGGGAGCATTTTGTCCGGGCTGAGGTTGCCCCGTGGGTTGAAGGCTTCGCGAAGGCGGGCCATTGCCGTCAGATCACCCTCGCTGAACATCTTATTCATGAATCCGATCTTCTCGATCCCTATCCCGTGCTCCCCCGTGACGCTGCCGCCGCACGCGAGACATTCCTCCAGGATCTCGCTGCTCGCCTGAAGCACGCGGCCGATCTGCTGGGGATCCCGCTCGTCGAACAAGAGGATGGGGTGAATGTTGCCGTCTCCCGCGTGAAAGACGTTCACCACGCGCACGTCGTGCTTGCGGCCGATCTCGTAAATTCGCTGCAGGATGAAGGGGAGCTTGGTGCGCGGCACGACGCCGTCCTGCGTGCAATAACTGGGGCTGAGGCGGCCGATGGCGCCGAAGGCCTGCTTCCGGCATTTCCACAACTTTTGCCGCTCCTGGGCGGTGGCCGCCTGCCGCACCTCGCGGGCGCCGCAGCGATGGCACAGCTCGATGATCCGATCGCGCTGCTCATCGAGCCCCGCCTCCAGGCCGTCCACTTCGATCAGCAGCACCGCCTGGGCGTCGAGCGGAAAGCCGAGGTGAAACGCCTCTTCCAAGGCGCCCACGATCCCTTGATCCATCATCTCCAACGCGGCGGGGACGATCCCCGCGCCGATGATCTCGCTGATGGTGTTCGTGGCGTCCTCGACGGAGTCGAACACCCCGAGCATCGTGCGATGCCCCTGCGGGTCGCGCGTCAGGCGGACCCAGATCTTAGTGACGACGGCGAGCGTCCCTTCGCTTCCCACGACCGCGCCCACCAGGTCCAACCCCAGCGGATTATCCGCCGGACCGCCGAGTTGAACTACGCGGCCGTCGGCCAACACGGCTTCCACTCCCAGCACGTGGTTCACCGTCACGCCGTACTTCAGCGTGTGCGGTCCGCCGCTGTTGGTCGCGACGTTGCCGCCGATGGTGCAAGCGCCCTGGCTCGAAGGATCAGGAGCGTAGTGATATCCGCTTCCCTTGAGCGCCTGCGTAAGCCAGATGTTCACCACGCCCGGCTGCACCACGGCGGTCAGGTCGCCGACGTTGTGCTCGGCGACCGC
>JAHWKS010000379.1 GCA_019347795.1 Planctomycetota bacterium
CAGGAACGCCTTGCCGCAGTAATCGCGGCGCCCGGCGTCCGCGTTTTCGCCGTCCCAATCGGCATGACCCACGGGACCCGCAGCCGCGGCGCGGGGGCGTGATCCATTCTTCGTCCCGAAGAGGATGCAAATGCTAGGGTTGATTGAACGGCGGCTGTTTTGTGGGGAGCCATTCCATGTCGAGACACACGCTTTCAGCACCTCCGGCGACGCGGATGAGCCGCGCCGTCGTCGAATCGCTCGGCGCCCGGACGATTCTCGTCGTGGACGATGAGCCGACCATGCGCCTCATCGCCCAGCGCGTGCTGGGGATGCGGGGATACCGCGTGTTGACGGCCGCCGATGGAGAAGAAGCGGCCGAGATTTGCGAAAGCTACGAGGGGACGATCGACCTGGTGCTCACCGACGTGGTGATGCCCGGAATCGGCGGCCGCGAGTTGGGACGCCGCGTGGCGGTTTTGCGGCCGGGGGCGAAGCTGGTTTACATGTCGATCCTGGCCGGCGACGCGGCGGTCGAGTACGGCGTCTCCACCGCCAGCGAATCCTTCCTTCAGAAGCCCTTCACGCCCGGCGCGCTGATGGGCAAAGTGCAGGCGGCGCTCTTGTAGGGCCGCGGTCACGGGGCTGACGCGCCGCCCTCGCCGGATTGCGGCAACTCGGCGGTGGCGGCCATGATGACCGGGGCGGTCCTGTCTTCGCCTTTGAGGAACTCGACCCGCTCAATCGTCTCCTCCCGGCGGGGATGGATCGCCAGGTAGCGGAGCTGCTGTCCGCGCAGCCCGAAGGCGAATTGTGAGCCGGGCACGTCGACGCGGCGGATGTAGTCGGCGAAGTGCTCGCCGTTCACCAACGGATGGTCCTCCGTCGAGCCGTCGGCGTAGTGCAGGCGGACGATCATCGACACGGCGCCCTTGGGACTGGCCGGATAGCCCCAGCCGCTCACGCCGCTCAAGAGGTGAATCGCCGCAGCCGGCGCGTTCAGCGGCAGCGAAGCGGAACGCGGCATCTGCGGCGGGAACCTGCCCTGCGGGCCGTGGAGCATGATTGCATTTAGTCGGGCGCCGCCATTGGGATCGACCAGGTGGAACGGCACGCCGGCGAACTCCTTGGGAGACCAGTCGCGGAAGACGAGCCGTTCGGCGCCGGCGTCTTCGCTGTAGAACATGCCGCGGGTCGTGGCGATGGTGGCCGCCTTCTCCAGCGGCAGCGGCACGAAGCGCCCCTTCTGCGTGAGGAACTCCAGCAGGTTCGCCAGGTCCTGCTCGGACGCCTGCTTCTCAAAGCCCTCGGGCATGAGCGACTTGGGCGACGCGGCGATCTCCTCCACGTCCTCCCGCAACAGCACGTGCTTTTTGCCTTCGGCGTCGAACAGCTCCAGCGACGTTCTCGTCTCCGACGCCAAGAGGCCGCTCATCACCAGGCCGTCGGCGGTGATGACCGTGTAAACGCGGAAGTTCCCCTCCACGCTGCGGCTGGGATCGATGATCTGCGTGAGCAACTCGTGCTTTGGATGCACAGCCATGCCGGTGAGGTCGGGACCGATGCGGGTTCCTTCGCCGCCGTGGACGTGACACTTGGCGCACTGCTTCTTGAAGACCTCTTTGCCCGCCACCGGGTCGCCTGTTTTCTTCGTGAGCGGCATCAGCTCGTCGAGCACCTTCTGGCGATCGGGATCGGGAAGTCCGCCTCCTTGAGCGAGAAGCTTCTGGGCCTTGGCGGCGATCTCCTCATCGGGATGGGCGGCGAGACGTTGCTGTTGATCGAGCGGCAAGTCGGCCAGGCGTGCGGTTCCTTGCTCCGCCGCCTCCAGAAGCGACGCCGTCCAATCGGCGCGGCTGAGGAGGACGCGAAGCGCCGCCAGCCGCACCGCAGGCGTCATCGTCCGCAGGCGGGCGATCAGCGCAGCGGCGGTCTGCGGCGATTCGCTGCGGCCGACAGCCTCCAACAAGCCAAAGGCGAGTTCGGGACCGGTCTGCGGCGTGATCAGCGAGACGAGTTTACCGGCGATTTCCGCGTCGTTGTTGCGGAACTCGATGAGGCGACGGGCGGCCGCGACGCGGGCATCGTCGTCGAGTTGCCGATCCTGCACTTGCTCCAGGAACGCGGCGGCGATTTCCGCGGCGTGGCTTTCCAGCGCCTCGCTTCCCCAGCGATCCGCCAGCGACGCCAACTGGCCTCGGGATGCGGCGGGAAGCGTGGTGAGCAACGAGACGAGCGCCTCATCGAGTGCGCCCTCCGTGTCCGGCGCCTGATCGCGGGGCCAACCGCGGCTGACGCCGGCGACAATGGCCGCGGCCGCCGGCGGCGACGCTTTCGGGAGCCGCGCGAAGATTTCGGCGACGGAGTCGGTCGGACCGCCGCGGGCGTAATGCTCGGCGACGCGCTGGAGAATTCCAAGGAAGTCCGCCGCCGCCGGTCCCTCACGCTCTTGCTGTGTTGCCAAGCGGAGAACGCCTTCGGCGTTGTTGGCCGCGGCGCTGGCGGCGGCGTCGGAGAGCCAGCGATCGCGCAGCGTCGCCCGATCTTGAATTGCCGCGAACGCCGCCTCCGCCGCTTCCGCAGTCGCTCTCTGGTCCGAGAGCGCCAGAAGCGCCGCCAGCCGCACCTGCGCGTCCTCATCATCGAGGACGTCGTTTTCGATCAGAAGTTCAACGGACTTTGGATTGTTCGGCAACACCTGAACCGCGTTGCGGCGCACGCCCGCCGAGTCATGCGTGAGGGCGAGCACGACCGCCTCGGGAGCGGCATTATCGATCGCTCCCAATCCGTGCAGCGTCCAGAGCGCGTGAATGGCGCCGACGTTCAGGCCGATCGCATCAACGTTCTCATCGCTCACCAACTCCAGCAACTGCGGGACGACGTCGCGCTCCCCTCGCTCGATCAGCAGACGCTGCGCATGGCGGCGCCAGAGAAAGTTCGGATGCCGCAGCGCCCCAACCAGCTCCTGCGGCGTCGCATCCGCCAACGATACCGGATCCGCCTGCTCGGCTTCCTTGTAAACGACGCGGTAAATCCGCCCGTGCTTCTTATCTCGCAGGTCCGTCTCGTACGCATTCCCCTTGCCGGTCTTGTAACCGGTGGGCGTGGGGTTGTGCTGGACGATGTAGTTGTACCAGTCGATCACCCACACCTGCCCGTCCGGGCCGACCTCGGCCATGATGGGCGCGGTCCATTCGTCGTCGCTCGCCAAAAGATTCCATGAGTTGCGGGACCGATACGTGGCGCCGTCCGGCTGCAAGGTGAACGTCGCCAGCAAGTGCCCGGTCGGCCCGGCCACAAACGCGGTGCGGTTCCAGTACTCCTGCGGATACGTGCGGGCCGTGTAGAGCGCGTGACCGGCGGCGGCGGTGAAACGGCCGTGATGGTCCACCTGCCGCACCTTGTCGGTGATCGGGTCGAACTGCGAATCGAGTGCGATCGACCCCAGCACCGATGACGACCAGCCGCGCACCCGCTCGTAATAGCGGTTGGGAATCGGCAGGTGCACGCTGGGATTGCCGTTGGCGGTGGAGCCGAACAGCAGCCCCTCCTCGCTGAAGCCCACACCCCAGGAGTTGTTATCAGTGTTGCGGAGGAATTCGAGCTTCGTTACGATCGGTTGATCAGCGCCATTCTCCCGCTCGAGCTTGAAGCGATAGAACCCGGTGCGGAAGGAGTGCTCTTCGCCGGCGACCTCGCCCCGGAAGCCGGCGTAGCCGACCATGCCGTAGAACCAGTTGTCCGGGCCGTACTGGAGGTTGCTGGGGCCGGCGTGGGTGTCGCTGGTGTCCCAGCCGGAGAGCAGCGTCCGCCGCACGTCCGCCCGATCGTCGCCGTCGATGTCTTGGAGGAAGAGCGTGTCGGGCGCCTGATGCACCACCACGCCGCCCCACGCGAAGGCGAGGCTCGTGGGAATGCTCAGGTCTTCGGCGAAGACGGTGAACTCGTCCGCCCGGCCGTCGCCGTCGGTGTCTTCGCATATCCGAATGCGGTCGCGGCCTTGCCCCTCGGGCTGCTTCTCATTCGGGTAGTCAACCGTCTCGGCGATCCACAGCCGTCCGCGGTGGTCCCAGTTCATGCAGATCGGCTTGCCAATGTTCGGCTCCGCGGCGAACAGCTTCGCCTCAAAGCCCACCGGCGTAACGAGCCGTTTCTGCGACTCGTGCGGCGGGAGCGGCTTCTGCATCTTGCGGATCGGCTCGCCGATCGTGCCCCAGCGCTCCCCCGCGGGATAGAACGGAACTTCCGCTTCAACGTACTCAAAGGGCGGCGGTCCTTCGGGGAGCGATGTCATCTCGGGTTGACTTACGAACTCGCCCGCCTCCCGCGGATCATCTCCCACAGCCCAGCGGATGCCGCGCTCCACGAGGTTGTGAAAGCCGGGATGGCTCCACGTCCGCCCGTCATGCCCCCAGGCGGTGTAGAACACGCGGCCGTCGCCGTGCGTGCGGACCCACGTCCACGGCTCGCGTCCGCTTTCGCCGGGACGGTATTCGAGGATCGTGCGGTCGTCGTTGTGCCGATGATGCACGTACGTCTCATCCCAACTCTCGAAGCCGCGATAGCCGTCGAGAATCGGATGCTCGGCATCGGCGGTTTCCGTGCGGAACACGCCGGTCTCGTGCCGCTGAAACTGCGCCCCGACCAGTGCGACGTATTTCTCGGAGTTGAGAAAGCAGTAGGAAGCGCAGTGCAGGGGAATGAACCCCTTGCCGCCGGCGACGAAGTCCAGCAGCGCCTGCTCCTGCTCGGGAGAGATCTCGGTCGTGTTGGCGTAGACGATCAGCCCGTCGTAGCGGTCGAGCGTCTGCGGCTTCAGATCGCCGACATCGTCGGTGTACGTCAGCTCGATTCCGCGCTCCGCCAGCACCGGCTGCAGTTGCGCAAACCGCTCCGCCGGCCGGTGATGCCCGTTGTCCCCCAGGAACAACACGCGAAGAGGGTCGGACTCGGCGGCGGAGAGCGGGGCGCCGGCGAGCATCGCCAGCAGAGCAAAGAGATAGCTACGCATAACGGAGGAAACGGCGGGCGGGGAAGGGGTGATGAGAAGCCAATCGCCTCCCATATTACCCAAACCCGTCCCGGCTCGCCATCCGCTCTTTGGCGCCGGGACAGGTTCGCTGATCGCCTCGGCACGTTCGGCGCCCTGCCATACAATCTCAGATATGAAACCAGCCAAGTTCTTCGTTTACGGCACGCTGCAATGCGGGGAACCGCGGGCGAAGTTCTGGCCGCGGTCGCCGCTACGGGTCGAGCCGGCGTTCGTGCTGGCGACGATGCACGACCTGGGGCCGTACCCGGCTATCGTGGAAGGCGCCGATCGCGTCCGCGGCGAACTCTGGACGATCGCCGCCGAAGACGTGGAAGCGACGCTCGCCGCCCTCGACGCGGTGGAAGGCTACAACCAAGGCGGAGCCGACTGGTACATCCGCCGCCTCGTCCCGTGCCACACGTTCGACGGCGCCCGCCACGAGGCCTACGCCTACTTCTGGGCCGATCCCTCCGGCATTGCCGACACGCCCCTCATCCCCGCCGACCCCGAAGGCTACCGCGACTGGAAACGCCGCAACCTGCAGCTTCCGACCTGACAGATCGAGCACATCGCCCAGCGCCTTGTCCCGGCCGCTACCGCGTCCGACCTCCCCACAGGGGAGGTTAAGGACTTAGTTTCTCGAATTGTCCTAAGCCTATGAGGCCCTGCCGGGGTTTTTGCGAAGCGCCTACTCGTTTCGATCCTTCTTTCGCATTACGTGCGGGGGGAAGTCGGCGGCTTCGGCGCCGGTGATGCGGCGGAGGTTGGCGCCGTCGCCGCGCTTTTCGCCCAGGGGGATCTGCATGCCGCCGGTCGCCTGCAATTCGTCGTAGAGAGCCCGCCGCATCCGTTGGACCGTTTCGCGATGGGCCGGGTCGCGGATCAGGTTGTTCGTCTCGTGCGGGTCGTTCTCCAGGTCGTAAAGCTCGTCGATGTCCCAGATGCCCAGGTACGTGATGAACTTGTACTGGTCGGTCCGCCAGGCGAACATCGTCGGCGTGTGCGGAAAGTTCCATTCCCAGTAGTACTCGTAGAGGAGGCCCGGACGCCAACTCTTCGCGTCCTGCTTGCCGGAGGCGAGGTCGAGGAAGCTGCGGCCGTCCATGTGGTCCGGGGTCGCCAGCCCGGCGGCGGCGAGGATCGTGGG
>JAHWKS010000380.1 GCA_019347795.1 Planctomycetota bacterium
CCAGATCGAGATCGCCGTCGCAGAGTCCCACCGTCTCGCTGACCCGCAGGCCCGCCGAGTACATCGTTTCCAGGATCGCCCGATCCCGCAGCCCCTGCCAGCCGTCCTGCGGCGGGGCGTTCAAGAGCCGAGCGATCTCATCGCTGGTGAGGAAGTGCGGCAGCTTCTTATTGCCGCGCGGCGTGCGGAGCGGCTTGGCGGGATTCGCGTCGATCAACCCTTCCCGCTGGGCGAAGCGGAAGAAGGTGCGCATCGACGCCATCCGCCGGGCGACGCTCGACTTCGCGTAGCCCGCCTCGTGCAAGGCCGCCACGTAGCCGCGCAGATCGAGTGGCGTCAACTCCGCCGGCTTCGGCATGCGGCCGTAGGCTTCGCTCAGATACTGCGTGAGCGCCGTCAAGTCTTCGCGATACGACTTGACCGTCAGCTCCGCGGCGTTCCGCTCTAGGGCCAGATGACGAAGAAATCGAGCGACCGAAGATTGCATCGCCGTAGATCTACTCGTCCTTGGGGTGCGAGACGCTGAAGCGGCGGGGCTTGGACGGCTTCTTCTCGCCGGGCGCCGTCTGGCGAATCTTCTGGCTCAGCACCGCGGCGTCGTACCAGGTGAAGCTCAGGTCCGGGTTCGAGGCGTAACGGCCGAGCGTGCGGAGGGTCTCGGCGCGATTGTCGTCGTCGAAGAGGAACACGTATCGCTCTTCGCCTTTGACCAGCGCCAGTACGTTAATGTCGCTCGACACGGCGGTTCTCCTGCGAGGGGGCAATGTCAGCGGGACGTGCTCACAAGAAGGGGTCGGGGAGGTTTTTTCGGCCGATGTTCCTGCGACTTCGGAAAGTCCATGGCCGAAAAACCACCCCGACCCCGTTCTGCACCGTCGCGCTACCGCTCATATCGGCCGAGGGGCCACCGCAACACGACTCCCGTTTCGCTCGCGCCGCCCCGCGCCGCCAGCATCTCCGCGATGTGCAGCCAGCAGCAGAACGACATAAAATCTTCGCTCCGCTGGAGATAGGCCTGCCACCCGCCGAACCGCGCATCGTCCTGCAGGTAATAGTGCTGTGCCAGGGCCTGAGTGAACTCCGCGTCATGACCGTTATATTGTCGCACCTGCGAGATCACCGGCTCATGCTGCGGCAGGCACGCCGGCGGATGTGAACTGGGGGGCGGGGGGATGAAACCTTGCGGGTCGGGCCAACCGGGAGGGAGACCGCTTTCGCCGGTGATCACGGCGTCGGAGATAAATTCTGATGGCACATCGCTCTCGGTCGATTCCGCCGTCGCCGCATTGCCGACCGCCTTCGCCTCCGGGTTCGGCGGCGTTTGCGTCTTCAACTGCTCGCGGGCCAGGGCGAACTCCGCCTCCTGCGCCAGCGAGTCGGGAATGTACTCCTCCTCGGGCGTTCCCCACGGCAGCCCGTAGCCGGGCGGGATGGGATGGAAGCAGGGATTGACCGCGTACCAATCAACCGCCAGCCCCATCCGCGGCGGATAGTAGGGCGAGAAGTCGGTGATCGAGCCGACCACCACCACGTCCACGTTCAAAATCCGCCCCAGCCGCCGCAGCTCCGAGCGGTACGCCTCGGGCGGACCTTCCAGGATGATGTCATTCCGCAGAATCGCCTGCTTGGTGACGCCGACGGGGACGACCTCAAATCCCGGAATCTGCTGGAGGTGGTTCACGTAGAACCCGGCTGCCTGGTCGCCGTTCACCGTGGGATCCAAGTCGCTCTGATTCGCAAACGGCAACACCGCCACCGCATGAAACTGCGGAAACGGATTGTGATACTGCGGCAATTCCACAACATCAGGAACCGCCGCGCAGCCGGCCGGCGCCAAGACGAGAATTCCAAGAACGAGGGCGCGGATCATCCTCGCCGCCAGTAAAAACACGCCCCCCCGCGCCTCGCCGACAGATCGGCAAGTATTCCGTCATCGACGGCTCGGCCGAAAAACTTTGGTCCGAATGCCGATATATTGTTTCTTTGTATTTACGCGGCGCGGCGATGAACGGCGGCGGCTTCGGTGAGATGGGTGGTTTCCACGCGGAGGCCGTGGTCGGCGGCGGCCGCGACTTGAAGCAGGAAACGATCGGCGTGCGCGGCCGCGGCTTGCACCCGGAGCGAATCGCGGCCCGAAGGCGCCAGCGACGGAAGCCGCCAGCGAATCAGGCGGCGGGCCGCATCGAACTGCACCGGCCGATCGAACGCCAGCACTTCCAGGCCCGGCGGAAGGGCGATCACGGCTTCGATGTTGCTCGCCGGCGCGTCTCCAGGGTTGGCGAGCGTGACGGTGAAAACCTCGACCGCCTGCACCGCACACACCCGCGGACCGAAGGCCTCCAGCGAGAGCATCGGCTGGGCGACGTGGACCTCCGCCTCGGCGGCGACCTCGATCCCGCCCCACGCGGTCGCCAGGAATTGCGTCCGCAATCTTCCCGGTGCGGCGGCCATCGCGGAAAGGTGCAGCTCGCGAGATTCGCCCGGCGCCAAACGTCCCAGGTGCGCCGCGCCGACCATCCCCTGCGGATCGCCGGCCAGACGCTGCGAGACGGCGACGTTCTCGGCCGCCCCGTCTCCGCGATTCGTGATGATCACCTTGAATGTTGCGGCGTCGCCCACGACCACCGTCTCCGGACCCGCGACGACGACCGCCAACTCCGGCTCGCAAATCCGCGTCTCGAACTGGGCGGAGGCGGAGAAAACGACTTCGGCGTGAATCTGGAATTCGCCGCGGGTCCGGGCCGCCAGCTCGACTTGGATTCGCTTGCGCGACTTGGGCGCCAAGCGGCCGATCTCAAACCGCAGTTGGTCCTTCTCCCGCGAGAGCGGCAGCGGATCGATCTGCTGCAGCTTCGCATCGGCCGGGACGGTGACTTTCGCCAGGACGCCTTCGACGGCGGTTTCGCCGAGATTCGACACCACGACGGTGTAGGAGGCGACGCCGCCGACGTTGATCTGCTCCGGCCCCAACACCTCGGCGGCCACAATGGGCATGGCCGCCCGCGGTGGCGGCAAGGCGCCGGGGCTTGCCGCCAGGTCGGCGTGATCGATCGACACGTGTGGATGCGTGGGACGCATAAAGACCCTGTCCTCGCAAATGCGGAGAGCTACGCAGGCGCCCTTTCCGGGCGCGCCGCTACAATTCATCGGACCGGCACAACCCAAACATGAAGAAAACCCGCCGCATCCTGCCCGACTTAACGGCGCCGTAGGTCCCGACGGCCCGACGGCTGGTCTGATCACGTGTTGGGCGGCTGCTCGAGCGTCGGCTAAACGCCCTTCCGAGCTTCCCCCTTCCGCGCGACGATGACGTAGATAAGCGCCCCGATCAGTTGCAGAAAAATGATCACCAGCACCCAGATCAGACGTTCGTTGGAGTCGAGCGCCGGGTTTCTGATCGCGTGCACCAGCGCCCAGATCCACAGCACGAACCCGACCAGCCCGAGGATGACGCCGACGAACATGCAAGCCCCGCCGGCGAGAATTCCCCCAGGGGCAAGATCTTCCGCGGCTTGAGCCAGCAAGAGGAGGGAATCCATAGTCGGCCTCGCGTCAGGGAAATCGGGAGGAAGTCAGTGCTGCCACGAGCGCAACCTAGCAGAGCGATCTTCGCGATGCCAGCCACGGACAGACGCACGCACCGGGGCAGCCAAGCTCCCAAGACGCAAATTGCCACGCCATTCACCCCTCTATCGGGCCGAATCCGCCAGAATCGCCCGGAAGGCTGCATGAA
The DNA here is from genome assembly GCA_019347795.1 of Planctomycetota bacterium. Taxonomy (GTDB): domain Bacteria; phylum Planctomycetota; class Planctomycetia; order Pirellulales; family Pirellulaceae; genus JAHWKS01. Next base: position 3,734 of record JAHWKS010000380.1, read on the forward strand.
CGCATGTTTACTAGTCCGGGTGGGGATTGGTGCGGGATGGCTCGTCGTCGTGTTAAACGGCCTCTCAGGGGCCTTCCTGAGCCTCTGAGGCCGACGCGGCCCGACTGCGTCCTCGGGAGAAGCGGCAACTGCGAAGACGTGCACCGGATTAAAACACAGGTATCACTCTCTTATCCGTGTTTCATCCGTGTTCATCCGTGGCTCCTCTCTCTGGATTTCGCCCCGGAAGGCTGACTACGGCTTCGCCAAGTCGAAGTCGGCCATTTGGCGGCCGAGGTAGATGTGGTCGTAGAGGGCGTATTCGCCGTCGATCGCCGAGAGGGCCAGGCCGTTGAAGGTGAACTCGCCGAAGTCCTGGAACAGGTCGCGCGTCACCACCACCCAGTCTTCGGGCAACTGCTCGGCCACCAGGAGCGAGGCGGAGTAGCATTCGCCCCCCGGACCGGAGTGGTAGCGGAACTTGGCGCCCGGGCGGGAGGCGTCCTGCGGGCCCCACTGGCCGTCGTGGTTGAGCTGCAGGCAGATCGACTCCCCCCCTTTCTTCTTCCAGGCGAAACGCAGGAAGCGGTACTCGCCGGGACCGGGGTTTTCGCGAATCTTGACCCCCAGCGGCGGCACGTTCTCGTTGTAGCGCTGGTCGGGCGTCACTTTGACCGCCGCCTGGCCCGAGTGCTTGTCGTCTTCGACGAGGCTGATCTCGCCGCCCCCTTGGCTCAATAGTTCGACGAACTTCGCATCGTCCTCGAACACCGCCAGCGGCGGCTCGGCCGGCGGCTTCTCGCCCGGCACGACGCGGAGCGCGACCGCGATCGCCTCGCTCCGCAGCACCGCGGCGTTTTTCGGATCCGGCTGCGACGTGGCCACCAGCTTCACTCCTTCGAGCTTTCCTTCTTTGGCGCCGTAGGGAAAATTCACCGGCAGCGCGAACTCCGTTTGATCCGCGGGCACGCTGATCTTCGGCGCGGGATATCCCTGCGGCAATCCTTCCAGCGTCACGGTAACCGGCTGCGCGTAACCGCCGTGGCGCAGCACCTTGCCGGCGAAGCGGCCGGTTTCCCCCGCGCCCGCCTTGGATACAATCTCCGCGGGACCAGCCAGCTCCAGCCCGATCGGCGAGGTCGGCTTCAGCCGCCGCGCGGGCGTGGCCACGGTCGCCAAGACCGTCTTGCCGTCGGCGGCCAGCGCGTCGGCCACAACCACGACGCCCCACTCCCGCACCGGCAGGTCGGCCGGGGTGACAATCTCGACCACGCCTTGCGAGGCGTCGGCGGCGATCGTCGTCTCGGCGCCCAGCCGCAACGTGCGAGCGACGTCGTCCACTTCCACGTCTTTATTGTCTTGCTTGACCGTCTTCTTCGGCGGGACTTGCGTCGTAAGAAGGCGCACGCGAACCGGACCGACCTTCCCCTCGCGCCGCTCGACGTGGACGTGAATCGGAGTATTCGCGCCTAAGACCAGTTGCTTTAAATCGCCGAAGTCCCAGTTCACGGCGATGGGCGCCGACGCCGCGACCGCGAATCCCACGTCATCCTGCATCCACCGATGGATTTGCGAGATCGGGTCCTGCGGCGTCTGAGCCGTCGCGACAAATTCGGCCGAACCGTCGGCCGCCCGTCCGATCACAGAAACCACGCTGCGGGCCGCCGCTTCAGGCGAGGCGGTCAACGTCAACAGGCCGATCGTATCGCCCGCGGCGATTGTGGCGCCGTCGGCCGTGACGCCGGCGGGGAGCTTCTCGACCAACAGCTCGATCGGCCCGTTGTAGCCTTGCCGATCCGCCTGCACCTTCACGACCTGCGTGGCGCCGGCGGGAAGGCTGATGCGGCCGGCATCGAGCGAAAGCGAAAATCGCGGCCGGCTCAGATTCTCCACCAGGACGCGATAGACAAATTCCTCCCCCCCGCGGCCGAGCAGGTCCTTGAGCGCCACCACGACTTTGTTCGTATTCGCCGGCACGTCGAACTCCAGCCCGGGGTCCATTTGTCCCGGCCGATCGTCGTTAGCGGCAAGTTGCCCGCCTTGCTCGTTGCGAAGCGAAAGCACCCCGTCCAGCGGCGAGCCGGCCTGACGGGCGACCACGCTCACGCGAAGCTTCATTCCCGGCGCCACCTCCACGGCGTAACGGTCCTCCTCGCCTTTCTTCGAGAGCCGCCCGCTCACCGCCACGGGCGGCTGCGGCAACGCTTGAGGCGTTCCGGACTCGGAAGTCATCTCGACAAGTTCCGGAAAGCGGCTGACCGCCAGCGAAGGCTGGGCGCCGGTCAGCCCGGGGACCGCCGGCAGCGGCGCCGCCAGTTGCGATCCGGGGCCCATGTCGCCGGGGGCGACGCGGCTCTTCGCCTCGTCAGGAAGATTTGAGGAGACGAAACCGATCTCGGTTTCATTGTCTCGCTCCACCCCGAGAGGAAAGGCGACGTCGGCGTA
>JAHWKS010000381.1 GCA_019347795.1 Planctomycetota bacterium
ATGTTCGGCGCGCGTCTTGAGGCTTTCGGCGAACGTGGCGGCGGTTCGCTGCGTTTGGGCAGGTCGCGAGAACTCTGTCGGAACAGTTTTCTTAGCGACCATCCGATCGTCGTAGCTTCGGAGCCTGACATCACCGTCTTGCCTTGTTTCGGTGTTCTCTGGGGCCAGTCGCAATTGGGTTATCGTCGTGGCGGATCGAATTGATGCCAGTGGCAGAGCCGGGTCGCCCGATGCGAGCCGCGGCTTCTCGAGCGTCTTCAAATCCGCTCGGGGATCGTGGTCAATATTGACCAGGTGCTCGTCGGCGGCCAGCTCCAGGGCTCGGCGAACTGCGAGGTCAGCATTCGCCAATCCGTGGCCATAATGGAAGTCCTTTCCGCTGGAAGTCTCGACGCCCCCGCCCTTGGGTAAGTCGCTCATGGCCGTGTCGGTGAGGATTTCACGAATGTCGGCTCCGCTCAAATCGAGATTCACACTCCACGCCAAGGAGGCGATGCCGGCCACATTCGGATTCGCGCCCGAAGTGCCGCCGAACTCCCGGGTGCCGTTGGGCTGCTCGAACTGCGGTTCTTCGATATCGCTGAAGAGATAAGTCGCCGGTGCGTCAGTGGCGCCCATTAATGTCAGAGCGCGCCCGTAATTCGAGTATTCGGCTTTGTAGACATCTTCGGCGTTTGCCACGCCATCGACGATTTCTGCGTCATGCTGCAGCGCCCCGATCGCCATCACGTTTTCGTGCGTCGTTTGCAATCTCGCCACGCCGCCGCTCTTTGCGCGATTTTGGTTTGGGCCGGGAATGTCGTCGACTTCCACGCCTCCGTTGCCGGCCGCCACAGCGAACACGGCCCGGTTCTCATTGGCTGAGAAGAGTGATTCGAGTTGAGCCTGCGTGCCGCCGTCCGTGAGCCACGATTCGCCTTGGACGCCGCCTTGGAATACGATCTTCTGATTCTTTTGCTCGGCGTAAGCCAACGCTTCTTCGATTGCCGACTGAAGATCGACGTCGGCGTCATATACGTCAGCCACGAAGACGTCGCTGGTCCAATTGATGCCGGCTACGAACTCACCGTTGTTCGGCGTCGATGACATCACGCTGACGGCCATGTGCCCGTGTCCAAACTTCCCATTCGTGAAATGAAGGTTTTCGTCGTCTGTTTCGTCGGTAATCAGTCGACCTTCCGTCAGATCGGCGATCCGGCCGTAGAGCCGTTCTTCGAGCGTGTCGGTGGAGACGTGTTCCCTTATCGCCTGCGCCCCTTCCAGAGCGGTCACCTCCGCGACCGAAACCGGCGTGTCGGTGGAGACGTCTTCCATCCCCTGCGCCTGCCCGGTGGGGTCGGAGTCCACGTAAACGGCATCGGGCGTGTCGGTGGAGACGTCTTCGGGCGGGTCCGGGGGTAGCACGCCGGTGTCCAGGGAAACCAACAATACGTTTTCCGAGCCGGTGGTAAACCGCCACGCGCTCGGTACATCGGAAACATGCAAGTTCCATTGGTTCGCGAATTCGGGATCGTTGGGCTGAACGAACAACTTCACAACTGGGGCGGGGCTGAATGGGTCGGCCGATGTTCCTCCCAGGCGCTCCACGCCGGTGAAGTAGATTTCGCTGCCGTTTTCCAGCACAATGTGGTCAACGATATAGCCTTGATGAATCGGCAGATCGTCCGTGGCCAACGGATCGAATTGTTCAAGCGACTGTCCATTGATGCTCTCGATTTGCGACATCGCGCTGTTGAGATACATGGTGTCGGCGCCGCCCTGGCCGTGCACCACGATGCCCGCATGGTTGGCGGCGAGTTCGCCGGTCAGGTCGAGCCATTCGCCCCGAAACGTTCCGTCGATCTGCGTGGTATCCAGCACGCGCATCGGGAATGGGTCGGAAAACGAGACGTCGCCGCTGGAGGTTTCGGCGACGATTCGCATCTGGTAGTTCCCGGCCGGAAGTTCCGGATGGTCTTTCAGATCGAAAAGAACATCGGATTCGGCTGTCGGCCATCCGCCGGAAGGCATCAGCTTTTGGGCGGCCTTGAGCTCGACGGAGTCGCGGCCGCTTCCGGCGACAATCCTGATCGATTCCAACATTTCCCGTTGGGAAAGCGTGAGATCGTAGCTGATGCGCAATGCGCCGTCCTGGAAGGCGGTTGCCGGCGTGACATCGCCGGAGGCGTCGATGAGCGAAGCCGAGTGGAAGTCCGCGGCCATCAGGTCGCGCCGTTCCAGTGATTCAAATTGCAGACGCGAGCGGGGCTTTCGCGCGCTGGAATTCGGACGGCGGCGTGACCAGGCGTTGAACAGGCGCATCATGATCGTTCCCAAATTTGCTGCGAGGATTGTTTTTCGATAGGGTTTAAGAAGCGCAATCGGCAAGCATCTGTTACTGCCAGAAGAGACAAAAAGCACGAAGCCCGGCCATCAACCCGATAACGCGCTGATCGGCGACAGCCACTCTCCCCCGGTGCTCTTCATGCCGGTGAGCGGCCGATCGTTGCCTTTCGCTCCACAAAGGGACACCCCTAAAATCCCAGCGGCCGGAAACTGTTCTCCGCGGGTCGGCGCTGGTAGACTATCTGCATTCCTGCCAGTTGATCCCTCCCCTCTCTCGCTAAGACTATGCCTGTTTCCCTTCGTTTTGTTTGCGGCGCCGTCGTACTTGTATGTCTCGCAGCGCTGCTGGCCGGCCGCAGTTGGAGCGTTGAGGACGAGAAGAACGAAAGCGCATGGAAAGCCGCCGCGGTTCCCGAGGCGTGGAAGAACACGCCGGGCGGACATTACGGCGGGCAGGCGGGGTTTGTCTGGTTCCGCTGCCGCGTCGCGCCGCCGGAAGATTGGCAGGGCAACGACCTGGAGCTCTTCGTCGAGCCGATCGACGATGCGCGGCAAATCTTCGTCAACGGCGAGAAGGTCGGGCAGATCGGCGAATTCCCGCCGGCCTATCGCAGCGGGCTTAGCGGCCAGAGCCGCTTCGCCGTTCCCGCCCGCCTGGTGCGGTTCGGCGAAGAGAACAACGTCGCGGTGCGCGTGTATCGCAACTTCGGCCGGGGCGGATTCAACGTGGCGGCGCCGGTGCTGTTCGGACCGGAGGAGGCGATTCGCCTCGAAGGCGATTGGGAAATGCGCATCGGCGATGATCTGGCATGGGCCGCCCCGGCCGGCGACGACTCGCAGGCTGCGGCGTTTCGCAAACTAGAGGACGCGGAGCAGGTCGCGCAGTCGCTCAAGAAGCTGGAAGGGGACGCGGGACCGCTCGCCCCGGCCGCATCGCTCGCCGCGATGCAGACGCCGGACGATCTAACGGTGGAGCTGGCCTTGGCCGACCCCGACATCGGCCAGCCGCTCTCGATGAAGTGGGACGAGCGCGGTCGGCTGTGGGTGGTGGAATACCGGCAATATCCCACGCCTGCGGGCCTGACGATGGTCAGCCGCGACAAGTACCTCCGCACCGTTTACGACAAGTCGCCTCCCGCCCCGCCGAATCACTTCCGCGGCGAGGACCGGATTTCCATTCACGAAGATACCGACGGCGACGGCGTCTACGATCAGCACGGCGTGTTCGTGGAGGGGCTGAGCCTCGTGTCCTCCTTCGCCATCGGCCGCGGCGGCGTATGGGTGCTGAACCCGCCCTACCTGCTGTTCTATCCCGACCGCGACGGCGATGACGTGCCCGACGGCGACCCCGAAGTGCACCTGGAAGGCTTCGGCATTGAGGACTCCCACTCCCTCGCCAACAACCTCCGCTGGGGTCCCGACGGTTGGCTTTACGCCGCGCAGGGAAGCACCGTGACCGGCAACATCCGGCAGCCGGGAACCAATGAAGTGGTGCATTCCATGGGGCAGCTCATCTGGCGGTATCACCCGGAGACGCGGCGGTATGAAATCTTCGCCGAAGGGGGCGGCAATACGTTCGGCGTGGAGATCGACTCCAAAGGCCGCCTCTACTCCGGCACCAACGGCGGCGACAGCCGGGGATTCCACTACGTGCAGGGAGGCTACTTTCAAAAATCGTTCGGCAAGCATGGCGACCTCTCGAACCCCTACGCCTTCGGCTATTTCCCCGACATGGAGCACCATGCGGTCCCGCGATTCACGCACACCTTCGTCGTCTACGAAGGGGCGAACCTGCCCGACCGGTATTTGGGAAAACTCTTCGGCGTCGAGCCGCTCCAAGGACGGGTGGTGCAAAGCGCTGTCGAGAGGAACGGCTCTTCATTCCGCACGCGCGATTTGGGGCACGTGCTCACCAGCAGCGATACGTGGTTCCGGCCGGTCGATATCCAGGTCGGGCCGGACGGGGCCTTGTACGTGGCCGACTTTTATGAGCAGCGGATCGATCACGCCAGCCATTATCAAGGCCGCATCCATCGCGAGAGCGGCCGGATTTATCGCCTGCGGGGAGAGAACGCCTCGCCGGCGCCGTCGTTCGATCTCGCCAAGCGTTCGACCGCCGAATTGGTCGAGACGCTGCGCCACGAGAACAAGTGGTTCCGGCAGGAGGCGCTGCGGCTGATCGGCGATCGCCGCGATGCTTCGGCGATTCCGCAACTGAAGTCGCTCCTGGCGGAGGAAGAAGGGCAACTCGCGCTGGAGGCGCTGTGGGCGCTGAATCTGAGCGGCGGCTTCGACGACGAGGCGGCGGCGAAGCTCTTGGATCATGCCAATTCGTTCGTTCGCCTCTGGACGGTGCGGCTGTTGTGCGATGAGAAGCAAGTCTCCGCGCGGCTCGCGGCCAAGTTTGCCGACCTGGCGTATCGCGAGCCGAACGTCGAGGTTCGCAGTCAGCTTGCATGCTCGGCGAGGCGGCTGCCGGCGGAGCAGGCGCTGCCGATCGCGCGGCAACTCGTCCGCCGCAGCGAAGACGCCAGCGACGTGCATCTCCCGCTGCTGTTGTGGTGGGCGATCGAGGATAAGTCCGAAAGCGACCGCGAGGCGGTGCTGGCCTTCTTCGACGATCCGGAGCTGTGGAAGGAGGCGATCGTTCAGGAGCACCTCCTGGAGCGGATCATGCGGCGATACGCGCAGGCGGGCGCCCGCCGCGACCTGCTGGCGTGTGCGAAGCTGCTGGACTCGGCGCCGACCCAGGAAGACGCAAAGCGGCTGATGACCGGCTTCGAAAAAGCGTTCGAAGGCCGGCCGCTGGCGAATCTGCCGGTCGAGTTGATCGAGGCCATCGCCGAGGTCGGCGGGGTCTCGCTGGAGCTTCGCCTCCGCAAAGGAGACGCCGACGCCGTGGCTGAGGCGCTCGCGATCGCGGCCGATGGAAAAGCGAAAGCCTCCCGCCGCATCGGCCTGATCCAGATCTTCGGTCAGGTCAAGCAAGCCGAGAGCGTGCCTGTGCTTCTCGACGTGGTCAAAAGGGAACAAGACCCGACCGTCCGCATCGCCGCGCTCACGGCGCTGCAGAATTACGCCGATTCGAAAATCGCCGAGGAGGCGATCCGCCTGCACGATTCGCTCCCCGACGATGTGCGCGAGGCGGCCCACTCGTTGCTCGCCAGCCGGTTGCCCTGGTCGCGACAGTTCCTCGAAGCAATCGCCCTCAAGAAAGCAAACAAAGACCTTGTCCCGCTGCCGGTAGTTCGGAAGCTCCTCTTGCACAACGACGAGCAGATCGTCTCGCTCGTGCAGAAGTCGTTCGGCGACGTGCAAGGCGCCGGCACGGCGGAAATGCGGGAGCAGATCCGCGAGCTTTCCACCGTCATTCACAAAGCCTCCGGCAATCCCTATCTCGGCAAAGAGCTGTTCCTGGAGCACTGCGGCAAGTGCCATCTGCTGTTCGGTCAGGGAGGTCAGATCGGGCCGGACCTGACCAGCTACAAACGCGACGACCTGCAGGCGATGCTCGCCAACGTCGTGAACCCCAGCGCCGAGATTCGCGAGGGCTTCGAGAATTTCCTGGTGCTGACCGAAGACGGCCGGCAGCTTTCTGGCTTCATCGCCGACCGCGATAACCGCGTGCTCGTGCTCCGCGGCATCGACGGCCAAAACATCACCGTCGCCCAGGACGAGATCGAAGACCTGCGGGCGATCCCCCGCTCAGTCATGCCCGAGGGGGTGCTGGACAAATTCAGCGACCAGCAAGTCCGCGATCTGTTCGCCTACCTCCGCTCCACCCAACCGCTGCCGTAGACGCCGGCGCCGGCGACGCGATCAGCGTCGTCC
>JAHWKS010000382.1 GCA_019347795.1 Planctomycetota bacterium
CCGAGGCGGGTGAGCATCTCGGTGATCCGCTGCTTCATCTCCTGCTGGCTGAAGGCGAACAGCTCCAGGGCCATCTTCACGTTCTGGTGCGCCGTGAGCGATTCGAACAGGTTGTGCGCCTGAAAGATGAAGCCGATCTGGCGCCGCAGCTTCACCAGGTCCGCGGGGCTGGCGCCGACCATCTCCCGGCCGAGCACGTTGAGGCTCCCTTCCTTCGCCGCGCGCAATCCGCCGATGAGCGTCAGGAGCGTGGTTTTTCCCGAGCCGGAGGGCCCGGTCATGATGACGATCTCGCCAGGCATCACATCGAGGTTGTTCTCGTACAGCACCTGCTTGCGCAAGTCGCCTTCGCCGAAGTAGTAGTTCAGACCGCGGGCGCTGATATTCGGCTTCGCCGCGGTAGAAACGGCAAGGTTGTTGCTCGTGGCCGGAAGCGTGGCGATGGGAGGCATAGTCACTCGTTGCGCGGCGCACGGGGCAAGCCCCGTCGCATATCAGATGATGAAACAGTTAAAACAGCTCCGCGGGATCCGCCGCCAAGGCGCGCCGCATCGCCAGGCATCCCGAGGTGACGCACATCGCGACGGTAAACAGGTACACCAGCGCCGCCCGCGGCGGCGTGAGCAGCATCAACAGGCCCGTCCACTCCGCCAGCACCGCGTACAAGAGCCAGCTTACCAGCAGCCCGGGAACGAAGCCCAACACCGAGAGATACACCGACTCGAACACCACCAGGCTGATGAAGTAGCGGTCGCGGTAGCCCATCGCCTTGAGCGTGGCGAACTCCGGCATGTGACTGGAGATGCTGGCGTAAATGATCTGGTAACAGATGATGACGCCCACCACGAAGCCCAAGGCCATTCCCACGCCGAAGATGTAACCGACCGGGGTGCTGGTGCGCCAGAACTCCGTCTCGGCGTCGCGGAACTCGCTTTTGGTGAACACCCGCACGTCGTCGGGAAGCAGCCCTGCGAGGCGCTCCTTCACCGCGGCCGGCTCGGCGCCTTCCTGGACGCGCACCACGCCCAGGTCCACTATGCTCAGCGGATCGTTCCCCCGGGCGCGGAATGGAAAGTACCGGGTGAAGTTCCGCGCGGTCATGATCACGTTGCCGTCGTTGGCGAAGTCGGTCCCCATGGAGAAGGCGCCGATGAATCTAATTCGCCGCCCCGACAGCTCCGCCCGATGGTTGCGGAGCTTCTCGAGGTCGTCCACCGGCACGCCGAACTTCGATTTGCTCTCGCGGTCGATGAGTGCCGTGAACGGCCGCTCCAATTCCTCCGCCCTTTGCGCGACCTGCGGGATGGCGAAGACCGGCTCGCCTTCTGGAAACGCCAGCACGCGGATGGGATGTCCCTTATCGCCCGGCCGCCGCAGCACGGCCACGGGGTTCTCGACGTAGAGCGGCGCGGCGGCGGCGACGCCGGGACAGCTCTCCGCCTGCACCAGCCGCTGCCGGGGAAACCGCTGCTCTGAAGGAAGTGCGAATTTCGCCCGGCTGGCGATGATCAGGTCGGCGTTGAGATCGTCGATCACCGCCACGGTGCTATCGAGCAGCGCAAAGCGAAAGCCCGTCTGCATGAACATCAGCAAGACCGCGAACCCGATCCCCCCCACGGCCACCGCCAGCCGGCGATAGTCGTGCGTGAGATTCTTGTACGCCAGCGGAATGCGACGAAATCGAGGCATCTAAGTAGTAGGGCACACTCCGTGTGCCGTCGGCAATCAAAACGGCACGCGGAGCGTGCCTACTACAATTAAAACAGCTCGGCCGGGTCGGCGACCCAGACTTTGCGGAGCGCCGCCACGCCGGAGGCGGCGCACATGAGGATCGTCAACAGCAACACGCCCCCGACGCGCGTCCACGTCATCTCAATCGGGATGTTCGCGAAGTAACTCGTCATCTCGTACAGCAGCAGCGAAGCGACCAGGCCGGGGACGAACCCCAACAGGGCCAGGATCAACGCCTGCCCCACCACCACGCCGCTCAACTTGCGGTCGGGATAACCCATCGCCTTGAGCGTAGCGTACTCTCCTAAGTGCGCCGTCACGTCGCTGGAGAGCACCTGGTAGACAATCGCCACGCCGACGATGAGCGCGATCACCACCCCCATGCGAAAGATCAGCCCGATGGGCGTCTCGTTGAGCCAGCGATCGATCTCGCGAGCTTCAACCTCGTCCCGCGTGAGCACTTCCACGTCGCCGGGGAGAATCGCCGCCAATCGCGCCGCCACGGCTTCAGGGTTTGCACCGTCTTCAATCCTCACCAGTCCGAACGTCAGATCTTCGACCGTCCGGCCAGGCGTGACGCGGGCGAAACCGCGGTCGCTGGCGACCACCGAGCCGTCGGCCGCCAGCCCGGCGCCGAGGGCGAAGTGCCCTGCGATCTGCACCGCCGTCCCCCCCAGATCGCCACGCACGCCGACGTCGGCGTCGCCGAAGCCCGCCGGATCTCGCGGGCCGAACTCCCGGCGGGACTTGCGATCGATCAGCACGAACTCGGGCGACGTCAGCCGCCGCGCCTTTCGCCGCACCTCACCGAGCCGAAAGGCGGGTCGTCCCGGCGAGACGCCCATCACCAGGATCCCGCGGCGCGTGCCGGTCTGCGGGTTACGCCACTCATTAAGCTGCACGTAAAACGGCGCCACGCCCGCCACCCCCGGCGCCGAGGCGGCCACCGGCAGCCGGCTTTGCGGGAACGTGCGGGCGTCGGCGAAGTGCAGGTATTCTGCCGAGCGGATCAGCACGTCGAACTCCAGCGCGTCGTAGATCAGCGTAGCGGTGGCCATCACCGAGCCGCGGAAGCCCAACTGCATGAAGATCAGGACGACGGCGAAGGCGACGCCCGCCACGGCGACGGCGGTCCGGACCTTGTTATGGACGAGATTGCGCCACGCCAGGGGAGTTTTCATCGCTGCTTTCGCCGTCCGACGTCAGGATCGTCACGTCCACCTGGAGATTCGCCAACTGCGCCGCCTCGGGGATCGCGCCTTCGGGGAACCGGATGTAAACCTCCACCACATGCCGATCGGTGGGGGCGAAGGGATCGATGGCCCGCAACTCGGGCGTGGAGGTCATCCCGCCGATCCGCGACACCACGCCCCGCACGCCGTCACCGCGATACCGTTCAGGAAAGCCGCGGCCGGTGATGATCGCCGCCTGCCCGATCTCCACCCGAGGCAGGTCCCCCTCATACACTTCCGCAATGCAGCGAAGGTGGGCGAGGTCGGCCATCTGCAGAATCGGCTTATTCGCCAGCACTTCTCCTTCCCGGGTGAATATCTTCAGCACCGTTCCCGGGGCCGGCGCCTTGATAACGGTCTGCTGCGCTTGCAGCTTCGCCACGTCGCGCTGCTTTTCCAGCGAGGCGATGGGGACGGCGCTGGCGACCTGGGCCTTGCTCGCCCGAGCCGCGTCCAATTCCGCCAGCGCGGCCTCTTCGGCGAACTGCCCCGACTCGATCGCCGTATCGCGGGCCGCCTTCGCCGCGGCCAATTCCGCCTCGGCCTTTTGCACCAGGAGCCGCTGCCGCTCGAATTCCTGCTTCGACACCAGCGCCGAGGAAAGTCCTTCCATCCGCTGGAGGTCGTTCTTCGCCACCTCGAGATTTGCTTCGGCCAGCGCTACCTGCTTCTCTTGTGCGTCAATCTCGGCCTGCCGCGACTGCGCTTTTCTGAGATTCACCTCGGCGACGCGAATCCGGGCATCGGCGGCCGCCTCCTCCGCCTGCCGGCGAGCCTTCGATTCCGCGATCTGCGCTTCCAGGGCTTCTACTTCGAGCGTGCGGAGCGGATGACTGGCGAGGCGGGCCAGGACGGCGCCTTCCTGAACGAAGTCCCCCGCCTGCACGAGCAACTCCTCGACGCGGTCGCCGACCATGCCGCTGATCGTGATGATCCCACCCACCGGCTCGAGGCGGCCCAGCGCGTGAACGTTGCGACTTTCCAGCACGGCGCTCGCCCCGCCTTCGCCGATTTCGCGGCCATCGCCGGGCGCCCAGGAGGAGTTCGCCGCCGCCAGTGGGCCCCAGTCATACCGCCACGCCGCCCATCCCGCCCCGAGGATGACAAGGATGACGATCAGCAGAGCAACGAGAAGCTTGTTCACGGGAATGGAGTAGTGGAGTGATGGAGGGCGCGTGGAATCTTGGAGGCCCGAGAGTTGGGGGAGTGGTAGAGAAGTGGAGTGTTGGAGTGTTGGAGTGTTGTGCGAAGCGTTACCGATTTCACAGATTCCAAAGTCCTGAGCTAACTCCATTACTCCACCACTCCACTCCTCCGTCCTCCCTCTTCCCTCTTCGCTCCGCGCCCGCTACCGCAGCAACATTCCAGCGTAACCCACGACTCGGCTCTTGTCGCCGCTCACGTCGGCGCTGGTGGCGTAGCCAACGCGCTGGCAGCGTTCCAATCGCCCCAATCGGCGCAACGTGTCCATCGCGATCACCGCCGGAAGCACGCCGCACATGCTGATCTGGTGGTCCCGCACCGTGTTATAGAGCGTCTCCGGGTCGAGGCTCTCCATGGCCGATAGGACCATCTCGTCGAGCCGGCGGTTCTCTTCATCCGTGGCGAAGTGGTTCAGGTCGCTGGAGATGACCAGCAGCACCTTCTCGCCCCGCTCTTCCCGGGCGCGGATCACGTTCGCCAGCCCCTCGGAGAACTGTCGGCAGCGGGCCAGGTCGCCGGCCCCGAGGGCCACGCCCACCACGCGGGCGCTGGGCGCCAGCTTCGCAATGAACGGCAACTCGACCTCCACGGCATGCTCGCGCTGATGGGCTGCGGAGTCGAGTTGCAAACCCGGGATTGCGTCCACCAGCTCCTGCGCCAGCTCTGGGTCCGACTCGACCGTCCCCCCCGGCAACTGCCACCGGCGATGCGGCGCCACCGCCCACTCGACGCCCCACGGCGTGTGCTTGGGGCCGATCACGATCACGGCGTCGGGAATCTCCGTGCGCTTCAGCGTCTGGGCGGCGATCCGGCCGGAGTACCGCAAGCCCGCATGCGGGACCATGACCGCGTGGCAGGTGACCGCGGGTTCGCGTTCGCCCTCGAGCATTTCCTCGACGAGAGCGTTGAGCTCATCGGCATCGGCGGGATAGAACGTGCCTGCTACGCCCGGCGGACGCACGTCGGCGCCGGCGCCGCCTCGCGGAGTGGTCGTCACCATCGCGGGAGATTTTGTCGCCTTCACGCGGAAGCTGTACACTCCCGCGTCCTGCGGCGTGAGCACCTGCGCCTCGTCGGCGGCCTGCTTCAGGATTGCTTCGGGCGCCTTCGACGGATCGAACACCCACGCCGACTTGCGACGCTCGATCACCGCCAGCGCCCGCGTCTCGGGATCGAAGCCGCGGAGGTCGGGCGATTCCGCCGTGCCGTGCATTGCAGGATCGGTCAGCAGCGTCAGCTCGATATCAACCGTCGCCTTTTGCGGCGCCACGGCCCTGCTGTTTCGCAGCGCTTGCGCCGCGCCCTCGGCGAGACTGAAGAGCGTCGATTGCAGCGGTATTTCGGGGCGGAATGAAAGCCGCGAGACGTGGCTCACGGCAGGTCCGCCGTTGAAGGAAATGCTCAAGGCGGCGCCGTTGATCGATCCTTCGGGTCCTCCCGGCAGGTAATAAGTCGGCGACGCGCCCCGCAGAAGCAGTGCGGTGTTCTGCCGGCAGAAGTCTGCCAGCATCTCCAGTTCGTGATGCGTCAGTTCGAGCCGATCACTCTTCGTCGCTTCCTTCTCGACCTCCATCGGGCCGGGGATCGAGACGCCTTCAAACCGCTGCACCTGCGCTGCGTCGTCCATCCACGCATCGGGACGCAACCCTGCTTTGAGGCAGACCTGGCGTAAAAAACCTTCCGCATCGAGCTTGTTCTCAACGGCCACGCCCGGGAGCAGCAGTCCGCGGCGATCACCCAGCGCGATCTGCAACCCGTGCTTGCCGATCTCCACCGCCTGTACGCGGTCCTCGCCTTGCTCCTCGATCAACTGCGGATGGTAGAGGAGCCAGACTTCCAAATCGAGAAACGGCAGTTCACTCGGCGATATCGGCGGCAGGCGGTGATCCTCCACGGCGGTTCGCCGGGCGGAACGCGCGAGCGCCTCATCCAGGCGAATCGGCGAACCCATCACTCCGCAGCATCCGCGGAGCCGCCCTTGTC
>JAHWKS010000383.1 GCA_019347795.1 Planctomycetota bacterium
CCCAGCTTCAGCGTATAGCGGGGTTCAAGGTAATCCAGGCCGAAGATGAAATCGTACAGATCCCCGATCTTCTTGTTCGCCCGGAGCTGCGACTGGACGGTCGCATACTCCCGGTGCCCGTCCTCGCCGCTCCCGGCGAGAGCATACATCAGACTGTCCACGAACCCGATAATGCCGTTGATTGTGTTGACGTCATGCGGTTCAAGGATGTCCCGCACGGCTTTGCGGCTGTCATCCTCCCCGTAGAACGTTCCCTTCCGGTTGCGGTGGATGAAATCGAAGAAGTCTTCCTCGAACCGGTGCGGCGTGAGAAACGCGTCGAACTGCAGTTGCAGCGACTCTTTGGCGAAGGTGGCTTGCGCCGCGATCTGCTGGACGGGCTCGTAAATCTCCTGGTATGCGTCGCGGATCGCAAGCAGCTCCCGGTGGATCGCCCGCACGTGCTCACGGCGCTGCTCGCGCAGGCGTGCGAGTTCCGCAGGGAGTATGTGTTCGGCGCGTTCGATGCGGGCCTTCAGGTACTCGATGCTGTCCGGTTTGTCGGCCGCACCCACGATGTCGTCGCGGCGCGATTGCCAGCACGCGAGTTCCGCCAGGTACGCCTGATAGGCCTTCTGCGGCGCATTGAGTGCGGCCTGCATCGCGCCGATCGCGGTGGAGCAGTCTGCCGCAAGCGTTTCCAGGCCCTTTGCTGCGTCCGTGCCGGCGATGAGGGCCGTGAGCTCCTGCAGACCGTGTTTCACCGCGGCGGCAGCCGCCGTGAGGGTGTCCCGGTTGATCGTGACAGAGACAACGTCGTTGATGCTGATGCCGGCAGACGCAAATTCTTCTTCGTGCTCCGCGACGAACGCGTCGTGCGCAGTTTCAAAGTTGTCGAGATGGCCGCCGAGGCGCGCCAGCACGGCCTCGCGTGCGATGGCTGCCGTCCGTTCCCCCTTTGCGGCCGCGAGCCTCGTCTGAACATCCGCAAGCTCCTGCTGTTTCCTCGCGAGGGCGGTAGCTCTTTCCTGCGCCTGCGCATCCGCCGGATCGTCGTGCGGCTCCGCCGCGGCGGCGGGACGCGTCCGCTCGTGGGCCTCCAGCTCGCTCTCCTTTAAGGCGAGTGCCGTGCGGTACGTTTTGAGCGTTTCGTCGCCGATCTCCCGTTCGATCTGGATGATCTCCTCGTTCGTGGTTTTCAGCGTCGCCTTGAGCTGCGTGATCGCCCTCCGGTGCGCCGCGACGGTGTATCCCAGGAGCTCGTCCAGTGTCGTCTTGTGCAGCCGCTTCTCCTCCGGCACGTGCGAGAAGATGACCTTCTTCAGCTCTTTCTCGAAGTTCGTTTCATTGCCCGTCGCGATCTCGTTACAGAGGTTCTCGATGAAGTGCTGGGGCAGATACGTCGCCCGCTCGGGCTGCAACGGGTCGGGATCCTCGTTGAGATTCACGGGCACGGTCGTTCCGTCCGCCCACGAGAGCGTCGCTTTGAAATGCTTCGCCTTGTTGACAGCCGCCCGGAAGCGCGCGGCGGTGAGGAATTCCATGTCGCCGCAGTGCGCGTTCGCCGCGAGCGCGAGGATGTCGGCCAGGGCGCTCTTGCCGCTCCCCTTGTTGCCGATGATGGCGATCAGGCCGGGATTGAGTTCGATCTCTATGCCGTCGAACCAGTGCTCCTCGAGGGCGGAATTGGCGTCCTTTTCGATGCCGAGGCGCCGCATGTACTTGGTCGGATTCTGCGCGATATGGGCGAGCTTCGGCGGGAGTTTGCCGATGTAGCAGCGCAGGCCCGCCTCATGGCACACCTGCTTAAGACCCTGGAACGTCGGCTGCGCCTTCAGCCACGTGATGCGCTCGCTGGGATACACGCCGTAGTCAGTGATCCTGTGGGCATCGCTGCCGCTGAAGACGGGCTTGGGGCAGCCGCCGAGATTGTCGATGAACTCCGCGCCGACGTGCGGTTTGGTCGGATGCCCCGCACCCAGAAACAGGTCCACATGGATTCTGTCGCGTGTTTCGAAGCAGTGGGCCCACTTCATCAGCTCCGAATCGGTATACGGGTGGCGCTGCCAGTCGAGGTCCTCGAGCCCGTCGCTCGTGTCGTACGGCTGGACGATAATGCACCGATCCTCGCCGACCACATTGATCGCCTGCCGAAGCGACTCGCGCGTGACCACGGCCGTCTTGATGCCGAGGTCGAGCATCTTGGCGTCGTCCGCCTTGTCCGGCGGTGAGTATCCATGGTGGCGCAGTTTGCCGGCGTCGTACGACCGCGCGACGTCGATGAAGTTCTGCCGCGACGGCGGCTTTCCGTTAGGGCCCGTCAGCTTGAGGTGAGCGAGAAAATGCTGGAGCGATTCCGGCGGTACGTCGTCGCTGAAGAGGACGTGCGTGTTAAGGCGGTAATCCGTGGGCGCGTCGAGGCGCAGTTCAATACCGGGAAAAATGCGATTCGCTGACTCACCCGGATGGTGCCCGAGGTAGTCGCGGAGCACGAGGTATCCGTCGAACGTCCAGTAGTCCATGATGCAGAACGCGCACACATCCACCGCGTTCATCCGCTCCACGATGGCGCGGCACATCTGCTCGCATTCCTGCGGCGTATGCTCGTGCAGCCTCTTGCCGTTCCAATGGAACGACGCTGGCGTGTGGATATGCAGGTCCCATTTCTGCCATACGGAGCCGACTGGATTCATAGCGTCGTGCGTATCCAAGGGTCAGATTCTACCGCTTATTCTCCGTCGCCGCAGCACAAACCGAGCAGCCTACGCGAAGTCGCCGGCAGCAAATCGCGTCCGGCGTGCCCCTTCCCGCCGGTTCCTGAACGACAGATTCACCCGTCGCGCGGTTCACTGGGCGGTCAACGCGCCACCCAAAACTGCTGCATTCTCGCAGGGAAACGGCATTTTCGCCAGCGACTCCCCCCGATGTCCGCAACCGGTAACGGATCCGGCGCAAGTAAGCAGGTTCAGGCCCGAGAGAGGAGGCACTGCGCCCCGCATCCGGTGCATCCAGACAACATGATGAGGCAGCGCCCTCTGCACCGGCTGATGCGCACGGAGCCTGCTGGCGCCGCTGTCTCATCCCGCGGCGTTCGGCCGGCTGGTGAATCAGGCGTATGCCCGGGAGTGGTGGTTTACAGCAAACCTCCCTTCTGGGGAGCGGAGCAGACGCTGAAGTATCTGGCCCGCTACACGCATCGCGTGGCGATCTCCAACGCCCGCCTGCTGGACGTCAGCGACGCCAGCGTGACGTTTCCTACAAGGACTACGCGGCGGGCGGCGTGCGAAAGACGATGACGCTCTCAGGCGTGGAGTTCCTGCGCCGCTTCTTCACGCACCTGCTCCCCAAGAGTTTTGTCCACATTCGCAGCTGCTGGGCCACGGCCGTGTGGCCGTTCTCGTTTCCCGAAACGGTCTGGCCGAACATCGGCACGGCGCCCAGCTCATCCACCACGGTGCACAAGCCGGCGTGGATCAGTTTCACCTCCTTGGGAGCGTCGCTCATCGGCCGGCCGGCGGTAATGTGCGCCGGCGGCAACTGATCATTGCTCCGAACCGGATCGTCTTCTCCACCCCCAGGCCGCACTTGCGAACCTTCGTAAGCCCCATGCAAGAGAATGTGCGTGGGATCGTAATGCAACTCGCGCAGCGGAATCTCGAACTCCCGCTAGACGTGCAGCGCGATCGCCGCCAGAATCGAATGCCGTTGCGTAGACAAAGCATCCAGCGACTTGCCCAACCGATCGTCGTTCAGGTTCTCCGGTGGAATGTCGGCGCCGCTCTCGGCTGCCCAGGCGCCCACGTTCACCAACGCTACCGGATGGTAAAGCCGGGCCGCGACCAGCAAGGTCAAGACGTTGCCGTGAGCGAACTCCGCTTGCCGATCGGTCGGCAAAAGTGGCGGTCGATAATCCCCGCCAGATTCATCCGCTCCAGCAGCGGCCACACCACCGCCAACGGGCCAAAATTGCAGCTATCCGCCGACGATTGATTTCCATACCAGGTGAACGCCATCCACAAAGGATTCGCAATTTAGGCGATTAGCCCAATGCCGATTTTGCAAAAACACCAGGTAGCGGAAAATGGGACTAGCTTTATCGCTGGCAAGACCCGCCGCTTCGCCCGAGCAGTGTAGCCAAGTGTAGTTAATTCCCCACGATCGCACCGGATCGGACGCAATTCTCCGCGAATCTGTTGTCGACGAAAACTTCAGGATTTACCGGATTTCCTCAATATTCCGGTGTCAACTCGTTGGCCAGCTTACTTGTCATCGGCCATGATCAGCACGATGTTCGGCCGCGAGGGTTCCGCGGAAAGGGCGTTCGAGCCGGTGATCGCGAGGAACAGGAATCCGGCGAAGGAAGCCGCCCTTCGAACGAGGCGCGGGAAACACAGGTGCAGCAACACGGGATCCTCCGAGGGCCAAGGGGGATATGTAAGGCGCCAGTATCCTTGCTGCCTGGAGTCGAATCAATCGTTGATTTGCGCAGTCTATAGCTCCCGTTCCGATACATCGAGAAAGCAATGCTGCTTCGGCGCCGCGAGATCGTGGCGCCGGCGGATGACGTGACGTATCATAGTCCTGTCTCCCGCTGACTGTTTTCACCGCTCCTCGAGTGAGATCGATCATCATGAACCGTCGCACGTTTCTGCAGTCTTCCGCCGGGGCTTCGGCCGCTCTCCTCGCACTGCCGCTCACCCGCGCCTTCGCCGCGGCGCCGAAGGGGGAGCGGATGGCGTACGGGCTGGTCACGTATCAGTGGGCGAAGGACTGGGACCTGCCCACGCTCCTGGCCAACTGCCAGAAGGCGGAAGTCGGCGGCGTCGAATTGCGCACGACGCACGCCCACGGCGTGGAGCCGTCGCTCGACGATCGGCAGCGGGAAGAGGTGCGGCGCCGCTTCGCCGACAGCGGCGTCACGCTGGCGGGGCTGGGAAGCAACGAGCGGTTCGACAACCCCGATCCCGCCTTGGTGAAGAAGGCGATCGAGACGACCAAGGAGTTCATCCGCCTCAGCCACGACGTCGGGGGCACGGGGGTGAAGGTCAAGCCCGACACCTTCCATAAGGACGTGCCCCGCGAGAAGACGATCGAGCAGATCGGCCGGGCGCTGAACGAGGTCGGCCAGTACGGCGTCGGCTTCGGCCAGCAGGTGCGGCTGGAAGTGCACGGCCAGTGCGCCGAGCTGCTGACGATCAAGGCCATCCTTGACGTGGCGGACGATCCGAACGTCGCCATTTGCTGGAACTCCAACGCCCAGGACCTGCAGGGCGAGGGGCTGGAGCACAACTTCCGCCTGGTGCGCGATCGTTTCGGCGCCACGCTCCACGTCCGCCAGTGGGAGGCGCCCGGCTATCCCTGGCAGGAGTTGATCAACCTGCTGGTCGCCACCGACTACGACGGCTGGGTGATGCTCGAAGACTCTAATCCGCCCAAGGCTCCCGTGGCCGCCCTCGCCCGCCAGCGAGAGCAGTTCCGCGCGATGGTCGAAGAGGCGCAGAAAGCGACGTCGTAGCCGATCTTGCTCCCCTGCCGGGCATCCGGTATAAGCCGCCGCGACGGGGTTTCTTTTCTCGACGCTTCTGTCCTGGGGAGATAGCGATGCGCATCCTCTGCGCTGCTTTGGCGGCATGTCTGGCGGTCCGCGCCGCGAGCGGGGAGGAGTTTCCCTACACCGCGGAAGTCGCTCACGAGGCGGCGCTGGTGCGGAGCGGTCCCGGCGAGTCGTACTATCCCACCGGCCGGCTGCTGCGCGGGAGCAAGGTCGAAGTGCACCGCCACGATCCGCACGGCTGGTGCGCCATCCGGCCGCCCGAAGGCGAGTTCAGCCTCGTGCACGCCGAGCGATTGAAGCTGCTCCCCGGCGACGATCTTGCGGAAGTCGTCGGGGCGGAAGCGAGGGTGTGGGTCGGCTCGCAACTCGCCCCGCCGGACGAACATCGCTGGCAGATTCACCTCCAGCCCGGCGAGCGGGTCGTGGTGCTCGGGGTGCGAGCCGCCGATGCGAGCGACGAGGAAGGCAACTTCTGGTGCAAGATCGCGCCCCCCGCCGGCGAGTTCCGCTGGATCCCGCGGGAAGCACTCACGCCAGTCAATCCGAACGAAGCCCAGCCGGATGGCTTAAAGATTGCCGACGACGAGGCCAAGCCGCTCCCG
>JAHWKS010000384.1 GCA_019347795.1 Planctomycetota bacterium
CGCACCGGCCGATGCTGCGGGTGGCGCTGGGGATCGTGTTCTTCTGGTCGGTGGGGGCGATCGCGCAGCTCAACATCGATCAGCTCGCCGCCGAGGCGGGCGCTCTGGAAGAGGCGGCCAAGAACCCGCTCTTGTTTTCGCTGGTGATCGGCGTGGGGATCGGCGCCGTGCTGGCCGGCTGGTGGTCCGGCGGTCGGGTGGAGCTGGGAATTCTCCCACTGGGCGCGGCGGGGATCGCCCTGGCGGGGATGCTCCTCTTCACCACGCCCACCTCGATCTTTGAGGAGGACAACGCCGCCGCCACCGCGGGCCTCATCTGGACCTGCTTGCTCTTATGGATGCTCGGCGCCGGCGCCGGTCTGTTCAGCGTGCCGCTGGAGGCGTACATGCAGCACCGCAGCCCGCGGGCGAGCCGCGGCTCGATCCTGGCCGCGGCCAACTTCCTCACGTTCTTCGGCGTCTTGATCGCCAGCGGGGTCTACTACCTTCTGCGCGTTCCCGTCGAAGGGACGCCGCTGTTGAACGCCCGGCAGATATTCCTGCTGTTCGGCGTGCTCACGATCCCCGTGTTCGTGTACATCGTGAGCGTCATTCCGCAGGCCTCGCTGCGGTTTGTGGTGTGGCTCTTGAGCCGGTGGCTTTACCGCATCGAGGTCCACAACCGCGAGAACCTGCCGCACGATGGCGGAGCGCTCCTCGTGCCCAACCACATCTCCTGGCTGGACGGCGTGCTGCTGATGCTGACCAGCTCCCGCCCGGTGCGGATGGTCGTGTGGGCCGGCAACTTCAACAACCGCTATCTCAAGCGGCTGGCGGAGATGTACGGCGTCATTCCCATCACGCAGCGGCCCAAAGAGATCGCCGCCGCGCTCAAGCAGGCCCGCGATGCGCTCAATGCGGGCGAGCTGGTGTGCGTGTTCCCGGAGGGGGGCATCAGCCGCACGGGTCAGCTTCAAGGGTTCAAGCCGGGCGTCCTGAAGATCCTCAAGGGGACCGAGGTGCCGGTCGTTCCGGTCTACCTCGACCAATTGTGGGGGAGTATCTTTAGTTTTGATCGCGGCAAGTTTTTCTGGAAGCTGCCGCGGCGATTCCCGTACCCCATCTCGATCTATTTCGGCCCGCCGGTGGCTCGCCGGGACGACCTGCACCACATCCGGCAGGCCGTGCAACATCTGGGAACGCAAGCCGTGCAACAGCGGAGCGAACAGTTCACCCCCACGCCGATCAGCTTCATTCGCCAGTGTAAGAAGCGAAAGTTCTCGCCCAAGATGCGCGACACGATGGGGGGCGTGCTGAAAGGGGGCGAGCTGCTGTTGCGCACGCTGATCCTCCGCCGCCTGCTCCGGCGCCACGTGCTGGCCGAGGGGGAGCAGTACGTCGGCGTATTGCTGCCGCCGACCGCCGGCGGCGTAATCGCCAACTGCGCGCTCTCGCTTGATCGGCGGATCGCGGTGAACCTGAACTACTCGACCACCTCCGACGTGATCAACGGCTGCATCGAAGACGCGGGGGTGAAGCACGTCCTCACCAGCCGGCAGTTCATGAGCAAGATGAACTTCGATATCAAGGCCGAGCTGGTCTACCTGGAGGACTTCAAGTCGAAGGTCACCACCGGAGATAAAGTCGCCGCCGCCGCCGGGGCCTATGTTACGCCGGGGCCGGTCCTCTCCCGGCAGTTAGGGCTGCACCACATCAAGAACGATGACGTGCTGACGGTGATCTTCACCTCCGGCTCCACCGGGAAGCCGAAGGGAGTGATGCTCACGCACGCGAATATCGCTTCCAACGTCGAGGCGATCGACCAGATCATCCACCTCACCAAGGACGACGTGCTGTTGTGCGTGCTGCCGTTCTTCCACTCGCTGGGATACACGGTGACGCTGTGGGGCGTGATGACGCTCAACATCCAAGGCGCCTATCACTACACGCCGCTGGACGCCAGGCGGATCGGTAAGCTGGCCGCCGAGAGCAAATCCACCGTGCTCCTGACCACGCCCACGTTCCTCCGAAGCTATCTTCGCCGCTGCACCAAGGAGGAATTCGAGACGTTGGATGTGGTGGTGGCCGGCGCCGAAAAGCTTCCCAAGGAATTGTGCGACGCCTTCGAGGAGAAATTCGGCGTCCGCCCGGTGGAAGGCTACGGCGCCACGGAGCTGTCGCCGCTGGTCTCGGTGAACATCCCCCCCAGCCGCACCTTCGACAACTTTCAAACGACGCTGAAGGAAGGAACCGTCGGCCGGCCGGTTCCCGGCGTGAGTGCGAAGGTGGTCCACCTGGAAACCGGCGAGGAGCTATCCGCCGGCCAGGAAGGGATGTTGCTGGCGACCGGTCCCAACGTGATGAAGGGCTATCTCAACCGCGAAGAAGAAACCGCCAAGGTGATCCGCGACGGCTGGTACGTGACCGGCGATGTGGCCTTCATCGACGAGGAAGGGTTCATCCACATCACCGGCCGGGAGAGCCGCTTCTCAAAGATCGGCGGCGAGATGGTCCCCCACATTACGATCGAAGAGACGATCAACCAGATCGTCGGCGCCAGCGAAGACGAAGGCCCCAAGTGTGCGATTACGGCGGTCCCCGACCCCAAGCGCGGCGAACGCCTGATCGTGATCCACACCCCGATCGACAAAACCCCGGCCGAGATCGGCAAGGCCCTTTCCGAAAAAGGCTTCAGCAACCTCTTTATCCCCGGCGAAGACAGCTACCTGGAGGTCAAAGAGATCCCGGTCCTCGGCTCCGGCAAGTTCGACTTGAAGGGCATGAAGCAAGTCGCGCTGGAGCACTTCGCCGAATAAGAGCAAGCGGCGGAGAAGCAGGGCCCGCCTTCGCGTCTGCTTAGGAACGGCGAAAGGCGATTCTGCGGCCTGCTCTCCCTCAACGATGTGATCGTGGTGGTACGCTTCTGCGGAGCCAAGGCTGCGGCGCCATCGTCACCGGCGACAATGAGCGCAGCCTCGACGACCTGTTGGCGGTGGTCAACGCAATCCGCGCGTCGCTGGTCCAAGGCGCCGGCGAAGGAGAAGCGGAGGACGCCGCCGACGATCTCGCGTCGCTCTGGCCCGAGCCCGATGCCCGCCAGCGGGCGATTCTGGACCTGTTCGAGCGGGAGGAGTGGTGGCGGTGATCGGCGGCGGCAGCAGTGTTTCGCACAGGCGGCCGCCTGTGTTACGGACCTTGCCAGCTCGCGAAAGGCAATCGCCGCTTCAATCCCCCCTCGGTCCGCGGCCTCAGCCAACGCCCTACGTTCACGGCCACTTCGCCGCCACGCTGAAGGGTTGTTCCAAGTGCCCAGGCATCAGCTTGACCGGGACTTATCGACCGCGGCGCTTGAGCAGTTGCTGGCCTTGCTGCGAAGCTTCTGAACCCATCGCGGGCGTGGTAGAATAGCAACGACGCCCCGGAGTCTTACGGAGGAAGGTTATGATTCTTGCAGACGTTCCCCGGCAGCTTGGTCGCGACGACAACGGGATGCTGATGACTCCCGAGGAATTCGACGCGGTCGAGGACTGGGAGGAAGGCTTCCGGTATGAACTCGTTCGCGGAGTGCTCGTTGTGAATCCGCCCCCTTCGATCGGTGAACTGAACCCGAACGACGAGTTGGGGTACTTGCTGCGGAGCTATCGCGACCGCCATCCCCAAGGAGCGGCGATTAATGACACGACTCCCGAGTTCACCATACGAACTTCCACCGGTCGCCGCCGAGCTGATCGTGCAATTTGGGCCGGTCTGGGGCGGAATCCTGATCACGCGAACGACCGTCCAACGATCGCTATCGAGTTCGTAGGCCCGCGGAGCCGCGATCGGCAGCGTGACTACATCGACAAGCGGCGCGAGTACGCGGAAGCGGGCGTTCGGGAATACTGGCTCATTGACCGCTTTCGCCGGACCATGACTGTTTTCCGCGGCTTGAAAGAAGAAACCATCATCGCCGAAGGCGAAACCTACACGACCGATCTGCTTCCTGGGTTCGAGTTGCCTCTGGCGCAGCTTCTTGCTGTCGCCGACCAGTGTGCGCGAAGTTCGGACGGTTGAGCACGCATTGTTAGATAATAGGCCGCTACAATGCGGTCGGCGTGCCGGAGCGAAGGCGATGGATGCGGCCAGTGCAGGGCATCATTCAGCCTCGGTGGTTGCTTGTACGCGAGAATGCTTAGTCGCCATGGCGTGGGTTTTTTGGGGAGGTCACGCGGGAACCGCGTACGTCCTGATCCGTGATGTCGTCAGCGGTGTCGAAATGACCATCGGGTCCGGCGCTGCGGACCTCGTAGTCGGCGTCGTGGGGTGTGTACCGTAGCGGGTTGTTCCAGCCGTCCTCCTGTCGGGAGACCATGTTCCGCCAATCCTCTGTAGACGGGTAGACCCCGTTATGCTCGTAGTATCGCGAGATCCTTTCGCGGGCATTGATGATCGCCTGCTCCGTTTGCAACCTGGGTCCAAGTACCGCGCCGAAGCCGATTAACGCGGCGAGTGCGGCCCCGTACACGACAATCATCACCGCGTACGCGAGCATCCCAACGATTCCAATTGCCAATCCAGCGATCGCAAAACCGCGCGGCTCTTGGCGAATGCCAAGCGCGCTGAGGGCCACGCCCACCAGAATAAACGGACATATGATCCATCCGCCAAGCGAGAAGATAAACCCGGCTATTCCAAGTAGGTTCGACGGCTGAGGTCGAACGTATCCAGGCTGACCAGAGAAAGGGTCTAGCGAAGACTTGGGAGGCTGTGACATGGAATTGTTCGCAGGGAATCACGGCGCCAACAACCGGCGCCCGTTGCATGCCTGATTGGCTCCAACGGCAATTGAGCATGGTGAGTCGCAGGCCAAAGCTGCAAGCACGACCCTCGGGCGACACGACTTACTCCTTTATATCGTAATGTCGTGTCGTTCGGCGCCAGCGGGCCGGCGCGGCTTGGACGAGCTGCTGGCCGTGATGAACGCCATCCGCGAGTCGCTGGTCCAAGGCGGGGCGGGAGAAGCGCGGTGATCGGGTGATCGGCAGCGCTGAGAAGCTGAACCCATCGCGGGCGTGATAGAATAGCAATGACGCCCCGGAGTCTTACGGAGGAAGGTTATGATTATTGCCCACGTTCCCCGGCAGCTTGGTCGCGAGGACAACGGGATGCTGATGACTGCCGAGGAATTCGACGCGGTCGAGGATTGGGAGGAAGGCTTCCGGTATGAACTCGTTCGCGGAGTGCTCGTTGTGAATCCGCCCCCTCCCGCCGGAGAGCGAATGCCGAACGATGTGCTGGGCCATTGGGTGCAGATCGGTACGCGGGGCGCTCTTAAAACGCGAGTCAGCGATCCTTTGGCGGTGGCGACGGGCGCTGCGGGAGTCGCTGGCCCAAAGCTCCGCCGAGGGAGAAGCGGACGGCGCCGATGCAGATTTCGCGCCGTCGAATGCGGCCTACTCTATTCCAGGAACATGCCGATCACGTTCGCCGCTTGCGCCACAGGCCGTAGAGGAAGCCGCCGGCGATGACGGTAAGCGCGATCCGCAGGAGAAATCCGGCGAGGAAGCGCTCCGCGGCGGGGGCCGCGGCCGGCGTGTCGGCCCAAATCGCGATGAACAACAGGATCACGATTCCGCCGATCGCAAGGGAAATAATCCGCTCGCCCGGGCCGCTCGGCGGCTCGTCGTGGTCGCAGTGCGGGCCGTCGCCGGGATCGAAAGACATCATGCTCTGGGTTACGGGGTGCGGCGAAAGGATATTCTGCGGCGCCAGGCCCGGTCGTCGGAGTTGGGGAAGTCGGTGCGGAGATGGACGCCGCGGGATTCCTCGCGGGCGCCAGCGGCTTCGATCATGATCCGCGCCACCAGCAGCATGTTTTGCAGTTCCCAGCCGGCCGGATCGAAGAACTGCCGCATCGAGACGTACCGCTGCCAGGTGTCGATCTGGTCGGCGGCGTCGGCGAGCTGAGGGCCATTGCGGCGTACGCCGGCCGACCGCCACATGAGGGCGGTCAGCGAGTTGCGGATGTCGGTCAGGTCGAGCGGCTCGGTCGGCTCCGGGAGGACCTCGTTTTCCAGCGGCGTCACCAGGAAGTCGTCGACCTGCGAAGCCGCCTCGCGAGCGGCGCCTTCGCCGGTGCGAGCCCCGTAG
>JAHWKS010000385.1 GCA_019347795.1 Planctomycetota bacterium
AGCAAGTGCTTCCGGCCTCTCCAGCGCTTCTCTTGGAGCTGGCGGATACCGTCTACGCCTCGGAAGAGCATGGTTTTGAGCGGCAGATTCTGATCGCCCGCGCCGAGGATCTCCTGGCGACGTCCCGTCTCCCCAGAGAGGAAAAATCGTTCCTTGGGGGACTAGCAAACGAGCTTACCGGACACTACATTCAGGCCGTTAGTCAATACCAGTTAGCAGTAAAATATCGACCTAATTCCGTCTCTTGGAGGCTGCGTCTGGCGACCCTCTACCATCGACGCGGGTTGCTCGACGAGGCCAGGCAGGAGGCCCGCTGGTGCGTGCGTCTTGATCCTGAGCATCCGGCCGCACGCGACCTGCTGACGACGATCCACCGCGAGCAGATGCTCCAAACCGCCGGCCCCTAGATCCAGCGCGGCGAACACAAGCCAACGCCGCTTCGCCTTCCGCAATGGCGCCTACCATAAAGATTAAGCCCCTATTCGAACGCGAACGACTGTTCACGAGGACGCGCGGACGCCGAGAGCTGATGTGCCATCTCGGACGCCCATGACCGTGAACGATTTGGTGAGAACGAGAAACGTTCACCCGCGCCGACAGCCCAAGCGAACGGTAAGAAGAACAATATTCCTGTCACGCTGACGCGCGATGCAACCATAGTTAGGAACGTACGGAGCGCCCCATCGCGGCGACAAAACCAGACCGCGAGGAATGGCTGGTTAAACCTTCAGGACGGCGAGCAACGATGTTCGCGGAAAAGCGCATGGAAGCCATTTACAAGGCCGACGCGGCAACTACTGTTGAGTTGGCTGGCGCCACCCAAAGGAACGAAGTGCGCGCTGAGGTCATGGCTGTTCCGTGGTTGGGCGGCGAAAGATTGAGGGGTGGCGTCACCCAAAGGAACGGAGTGCGCGCCGGCCGCTGCTGGGTGTTTTGGAGCTTCGGCTGGGAAGGGAGCAAGCGATGCCTATCCTCAAACAGGAAGTGACGTTCTATCCGGCGGACCTATTTGAACTGGCCCGTGAGGAAGAAAATGAGGAATGCCACTGGTGGGCGCTGTACACGATGTCGCGCCGAGAAAAACAGTTGATGCGGGAGCTGAAAGGGCTCGAGGTTCCCTTTTACGCTCCGATCATCAAGAAACGCCAGCGTTCTCCCGGCGGACGGATTCGGGAATCGCACCTACCGCTCTTTCCCAACTACGTGTTTGTTTTTGGCGACGAGCTGAAGCGCTACCAAGCAGTCACCACAGGCTGCGTATCGAAGTATTTGCCGGCGCCTCGCGATGGAAAGTTGACGCGGGACTTGGCGCAGATTCAGCGGCTGATTGATCTCGGCCGTCCGATGACTCGCGAGGCGCGTCTGACCGAGGGAGATCCCGTCCGGGTCAAGAACGGTCCGTTTTGCGATTTCGAGGGCGTCGTCATTCGCCGGGAACGCAAGGTGCGCCTAGTGGTGTGGCTGCGGCTATTGAACCAAGGGGTCTCCGCGGAGTTCGATGAGGCGGCGCTGGAGCCTATGATGTGACCGAATGGGGCGGACGGGCGTGCAAGTGAGTAGGCGGCGCGGGCGAATCGATTGGGGGCGACGGGATGCTGGGGAATCGACGCACTTTGCCTTCCACGCTCCGGCTCTTTCATGAAATCCCTGTACATCCGCCCGCTTTCGTGGACCGCGGCGGCATTGGCGGTTTACTGGAGCTTGTTGTTCATCGCCACGCACAACTCAACTTTGGCCTATGTTGACGCGCCGCCGTACGCCCACGAGACGTTCCATTTCACGGGCTACGCCGTTCTGACGCTCCTGGCGGCTGTGACCGTGTTCGGCGGCGGCCGCTGGTCGCCCCGAAGCGCCGCGGCGCTTTTGGCGGTTGTGATTGTCTTTGGTGCGCTGGACGAGGTCATGCAGATGCCGATTCCCGCACGAACCGCACAGATGCGGGACTGGGCCTGCGACGCCGCGGGGGCGTTGGCGGGACTTGCCGTTTTTCGCACCACACAACGGGCTTTGGAGATCCGCCGGGCGATTCGCGTTGCGGCCGAGAAGCCAGAGCTGGAGCGAGGGTGAAGGCGTGCACATTCCGATCTCGGCGCTGGACCTTCGAGCGGGACGTTGAACTCGACATGTTCGCCCTGCCCGGATCAAATTTCGCGGGCGACGTGAGCGCCAAGCCGACTTTGTTCACACGCCATTGTGCTGAATCGTGCTCAGGACGCTGGTAGATGTTCACTGCCATTTGTGCGCTGGTCTGGACGACGGACCAGCGACCTTCGAGGATGCGGTGGAGATGTGCCGCATTGCTGCGGAAGACGGGACTCGCTGGATCGCGGCGACGGCTCATCAAAATCCCCGCTGGCCCGATGCGACTCTCGAAGCTATTCAAGCCTCGGTAGCGCGGCTAACTGCTCACCTTCGCGAGTCCGGCTCGCCCTTGTGCTTACGACCCGTCGCCGAGGTTATGCTGACGCCCGAAGTGCTGGAGAACTGGGACGCCGGACGACTTTTGAGCTACTCCGACCAGGGCGAGTATCTGCTGGTGGAGTTTCCGCCCGGTGCGTTTTTCGACTTACGTCCGCTTGCTCGGCAGTTCCGCAGCCGGGGCGTGCGCCTGGTTCTGGCCCATCCGGAGCGCCAACCAGAGTTGTTGCACCATTTCCCCAGAATTCAGCAGTTGATCCAGTTAGGCTGCCTGGTTCAGGTTTCGGCCTCGAGCTTCTGCGCGGGCCGGCCCGAAGCTTTGGCCGCCCTGAAGAATTGGGTGCGAGCCGGGGTCGTTCACTTAGTGGGCTCCGACGGCCACTCGCCCCAGCGCCGGCCGCCATGCATCGCGGAGGCGTACCGCCGAATTGCCGCCTGGGTCGGCCCGGCGGCGGCGGACCGAATTTGCTGCTCCAACGGCTTGGCGGTGCTGGAGGGCCTGCCCCTGCGGACCCCCGTTCTGCAGCCGCCTCGCCGACGCCGGTTTTTATGGTTTGGTTAATTTGACAGCGCTAAGTCGCCTGACTGAGTTAAATTGGGAAACGCATTTGGCGAACTGGGAGGCTTGGGCAGCTTTCCAGATCGCCCATCCTTACAAAATCAGCAACGTGGCGCTGTAGTATTAACCGCCCCGGTGGACGTTCGCCCCTTACCAGCGCGCTTCAACGCCCGCGGTAGCGCCGTGGAAATAGAGGTCGCCCTTAACATCCATTTCGCTTCCCGACGCGGGCCCCAAAACAAAATCCGTTTGGTCGGGCGCCAGGGCCAGCCCCCACAAATACCAGAACTCGTAGCCGACGCGCGCCGCCACGCGTGGAAGAATATTCACCTGGTAGAACGTTCCGGCCTCGACGAGAAACGATACGCCGATGTCGTCCGCGGTATTGTCGATCAGCGCGCCGGTGGGCGTGGAGGCGACGAAGAGCCGCGTGTCGGCCGGATTCACCAGGCCGCCCAGCTTCAGTTTGGTGCCGACAAGCCCGCCCCATCTCACGGGATATCGCAGGTCGCCCCCTGCCTGAACGCCGAAAAGATGGTTTTCGGTATCAATGTCCAAAACGGCAGTGGCGCCGTTGGGCGCAAGGGCGCCGAAGCGGAACTGCTCTTCGAGGTCGACGTACCGAAAACCCAGCAGGACCGTCATCAGGTCCCATCCGTTCTCGACGAGATTGGCCTCGAAACTTTGAAGCCGCGAATCGTAGAAGAGCTGCTGCTGCACCGCGCCCCCGAAGAGGGCCGCAGCGCCCAGCCCGTCCGGCGCATCGGTAAAGGGGGTCGGCAGCGCTCCTGCGCCGGTAGGATCAACGCGGGTCAGGCCCTGCTCGTAGTTCAATACTCCCAGGTAGGAAGCCTCCCAGCCGCGCACGCAATCGAAGTAGCGTCCCACCGTGATTCGCCCGCCGAGTTCGTAATCGAATTCGTCGCGAGGCGTGCCCGGCGCGATTTGGAGCGGGTCGGTCTTGCGCTGGAAATAAGCCGCCTCGGCTCGGGCGAACCAGAAAGGATCGCATCCGGGGAAGCAGGGGACGCCAAAGCCGGGATCGATCAGGTCGCCAGTCCAAGCGGTCGCCGAGGCGAGATCCTCGTAGACGACCCCGGGCGCGGAGACGCTCCCCTCGGGAAGGGCGAATCCTTCCGGGGGTGGCGGCTGCGCGAGCGGATCATCCGCGAACCCCACCGGATTTTGCACGAAGGAGACGGGGGCCGAGCGAGGCGCGCCGCAGCAAGGGCCGGTCGGGCGCAGGCTACTGCCCCAAGGTTCGCGAGGCGCGGGCGAGGTGAGGGCCGCCTGCCCAACGCTCGCCGGCGCTTTTGCTGGGAGGTTCGCGACGGACTGAGCGGAGATTGGGACGGCGGATGCAAAGAGGAGCAGCAGGGCGGCTGCTCCGCCCGCAAGACCGCTGCGAGCAGTATCAATTGGCATGTTCCGGCCTCTGCTTGGGCCGCAGCGCGGCGCCTGCACGTGATTGAGTTCCCATGGGAAAACGTCGGGGCGCATTCCGGGGCGATCGGCTCGCCTTGCAGTACCTATCGGGGCGGCACAACCAATAATGAAGAAATAACTGTTGGGGACGGCACAATTCGAGCATTTCCCCCGAACCGCGTATCCCTCCCAGCCGGCGTAGGCGATGGAGAGAGGTCTGGCGGCATGACATCGGAGCATCGCAGCTTGGTCGTTCCGGTTTCCTCCCCAGCCGTAGGTTGCTCGTCTGCGGGCAGCGCGTCCAAAACCGGCGCATAACAACCCCGCGTTTATCTCCTCGGTATCAGAAAGGCGTCTTGGCGTATGCGAGTTCTCATTACTGGCGGCGCAGGCTTTATCGGCTCGCACTTGGCCGACACGTACCTGGAGCGCGGCGACGAGGTGCTCGTCCTGGACGACCTGTCGACAGGACGCATCGACAATATTCGCCACCTGAAAAACCACCCTCGGTTCGACTATACGATCGATTCGGTGCACAACCGGCCGGTGGTGGCTGAGTTGGTCGACCAATGCGATGTGGTGTTTCATCTGGCCGCCGCCGTGGGCGTCAAGCTGATCGTGGAAAGCCCGGTGAGCACGATCGAAACCAATGTGCACGGCACGGAGGTGGTCCTCGCCCAAGCCGCCAAGAAGGGAAAGAAGGTCTTGATCGCGTCAACCTCGGAGGTTTACGGGCTGAGCAACCAGTTGCCGTTCCGGGAAGACGGTAATCTCGTAATGGGCGCCAGCACCAAGGGGCGCTGGAGCTACGCCTGCTCCAAGGCGATTGACGAGTTCCTAGCTCTCGCCTACTACCGCGAACGCGGTCTGCCGACGATCATCGTGCGGCTGTTCAACACGGTCGGCCCACGGCAGACGGGCCGCTACGGGATGGTGATCCCCACGTTCGTCAAGCAGGCTTTGGAGCGGCGGCCCATCACGGTCTATGGCGACGGCTCGCAGTCCCGGTGCTTTGGCTACGTGGGTGACGTGGTGGGGGCGCTGGTGGAGTTGATGGACCATCCCGGCGCCGTGGGGGAGGTGTTCAATATCGGGTCCAACGAAGAAGTGAGCATCGGCGAACTGGCCGAAATGATCAAAATCATGACTCGCTCGTCGTCGGAAATCGTCCAGGTGCCCTATGATCAGGCCTATGAAGCGGGCTTCGAGGACATGCCCCGGCGGATTCCCGACATCACGAAAGTCAACGGCCTTATCGGCTTTCGTCCCACGGTGCCGCTGGATGTGATCCTCGCGCGGGTGATTGAATTTTACCGCCAGCGCTCCCACGAGCGAGGGTCCATCAAAAGCCCATCGCACGAGGAACCCGCCAGCGCGCGGGCCTGATTCCCATCGCCGCCTGCTTCGGCGGTCCCGGCCAATCGCCTCTCCACGCGCAGCTTCCTGACAGAGAATTTGTACGCCGACCTTTCTCTCATTGCTCCCGCCTTGGCGGCCTTCGCTCTCTCGGCGGGGCTGACGCCGGTGGTGCGCGCGTCGGCTCGCGCTTGCGGCGCCATCGCCAAGCCCAAGGCCGACCGCTGGCACAAAAAGCCGACGGCGCTTCTGGGAGGCATTGCGATTTTCGTTGCTGTCGTGCTTGTCGCTGTCGTGTTCGCGCCTCGCTCGGCGGCGGTGGGCGCGGTGACGGCGGG
>JAHWKS010000386.1 GCA_019347795.1 Planctomycetota bacterium
CGGGCCTCTACTTCGCCCTGGAGCGCTGCCCACGGAATGCGCAAGTCGGCGATGTCCCGCCGTAGCTGGTCAATCTCGACTTGCTTGGCTTCCATCTGCTTATTTGCCCGCTCGCGAAGCTTGGGCGACAGGTCGCGGAAGCCGGCCAGCATTTCGTCTAGCTCGGCTTCCAGCTTCGCCACGTCCGCTTCCAGCTTGGGCCGCACGCGCTCATAGACAAGCCCATACTGCGTGTCCAGGTCCGTTCCCTGTTTAAGCTCCCTCTTCATGGCGCGGCTTTCGACGAACGCGAGCATATCGAGCCACACGCCGCCGCGATCGTTCTCCGCGATCCGCAACCGCTCCAAGATCGGTTTCGCCAGTTCCAGGTTGCCCGTCTGCGTTGCCTTCAAGAGATCAGCAACAAGCGGGGCGTGCTGTTTGACGTACCCCGTCACCAACTCTTCAATGACCGAATGCCGAACCCGGTGGCAACGGCAGCCGGTAGGGTTGTCTCGCCCATGCGTGCCGTAGCTTCCGCAGTAATAGCTCGGCCAAAGTCGCGTACCTTCGCCGCCCTTGCTTGCTCGCATCGGCAGACCGCATTGACCGCAGATTAAGAACGGCTTCAACCAAAGCTCATCGGTTTTGGCCGATCGCTTTGGACCTTGCTTGGCGGCGGCAATCTTCGTCTGGACCCGATCCCAGGTGTCGCGATCGACAAGCGGCTTGAAAGCCGGCTTCTCCGGTTTCAAATAGTCGGCTTCGGTTCGTCGCCGGCCGATCTTCGCTTTACCGTTCACCTTTGCGACCTCACGCACTTGCCCGTCAACGAATTCGGCGAAGCGGCTTTGGGCGCTTTTATTCCAGGTTGGGTAGCCGATGCTCCCAAGGCATTGCGTCGATCCCTCATTGTGGTAGAATGCCCCGCGATTTATCGAGGGGTGCGCAACCAATACGGTGCGGTATGCGGGAGGCTTTGCAACCGACACTTGGCCATTCCGCGGTTGTTGCAGTGTTCCCTGTCGATATACACCGGACATTCCTATCTAAAGGATACAACCTTGATGAGCGACAAGTTCACTGTATCGGATTTTATCAAGGCCCTTGGAACGGGTCGTTTCCAGCGTACAATCGAACTCCAGGGAATGGTCAAGCAGGGAGTGGATGCTAATACCCTGATGTTCTCTATCTCAACGGATTGTACCCAATGGGCCACCATCCCCGTCAATTTGATAGAAGGAGAAGTTTTGGTGATCGACACGGTGCCATGTCGCGATCACAGCCACCCGCTAGTACGCATCTCCCTGAAATTTCCTGACGAACAGGACCAAGTGGCTCTAGCGTTTGCTGATTTGCTAAGTCAGTTTATGCGCCTCATGAGCACTCGCCGCATTGACCAGCGGGAGCCTGACCCAAGAGGACCACATGTCACTTGCGGTTATCGTTTTCATTGCCGTGACGGACGCCAGTTCATTGCTTCTTCGGGGGCTTGGTACGGCGACTGCGACGAATGCTGGCAAAGCGCTCGGAATGAGGGATACCGTCGTTGTAACGATGATGTTTTGAATTACGAGCGTGCACACGGATGTTCCTGAAATCTGTCACGCCGCTTGCTAGGCTGACGAGTTTCGCCGCCTTCGCAAAGCGGTAGCGAATCCGTGGCTATCGTCTACCTTCCCGCCGCCTGCGGTAGGTTTCCTGCGCGGCCGCCGCTGCCTTGCGTATCGAGTCTCGCCACGGGATGCCGACAATCGCCCGGATTTCAGCCGGCCCGGCCTGGAAGTAGAGTGCTTTCCGAATGGAATCTCGCCCCGGTTTGATTCCCACAGTAAAGCGATTTTGCCTCCGCAGGGCTTCGATGGGTTTGCAGTTCGGCGGAATGCGGAATTCGCCTGCCCGTCGCGTTCCTACCACAGTTGGGGAAAGCGAACGCCGCGACGGCTGAGCCGTCGCGGCATTCCCATTTCGCCCCGCACGTCGCTCCCCCTGCATGGTTCCCTGCCCACCTGCGCGGCCTATTTTCGTAGGAGCGAATTCCTACCGCGCCAGCACCTCTAACAGAGTGGCCGCCAAGCATCGAAACGCGCATGGTCGCCGACCATGAACGCGGCCATTTTCGGGTGTAAACGGGTGTCGTTTCAGATACCGAAAACGCTGCAAACCGTGGAAATTGCTCGCTTTTCCGGTAAAGCGCAGATTGTCTATTGACTTTATCAGCGACGCGCTCTAACCAACTGAGCTATGCGCCCCCGCCCTCGCAGGCCAATGGCTTCATTGTATGCACGCCGCAGGGGGTGTCAAACCCCGGGGCGCCGAAGGGGTCGGGGAGGTTTTTCGGCCGGATGTCTTGCCACATCGCAAGATCCATCCGGCCGAAAAACCACCCCGACCCCTTCACGCTTGGCCGGTCGTAAAGGTGAGTGGGCGCCGGTCGCGGTCGGGGCTTAAATTCGCTTGATGAAAAATCCGATCACCGGGTCTATCGAGAGCAGGTGAAGAACCAGCAAGAAGCTAAGCAGCACCGCGTACGCCCCGCGCCTCCTCCGCCATGCCCGGGCTGCAAGAATCGCGGCGAGCACGCCCGAATATAAGACGACGCTTCCCAAGAGCAGCACGGAAACTCCGAATGTGGGATCGGCCTGCATAAAGATGACCGACCGAGCAGCCCAAAAGATCGAAAGCAGAAACAGGGCGCCCGCGTAAAGCACGCAAAAGTTGCTCGGGATCCTCCACCAATAGGGAACGCGCGACGACGATCCGTGAGAAAACGTCTGCGGCGCCCAATAGGGATTTACATCGGCACGCGAATGCGAGGATTGCTCGGTCGTCATGTTGCTTTGATCCAACACGGAGCGGTTTGCTCGCGACGAGATGGTCGGCGAGGGGCATACTTCTCGTGATGATCGTCGCGGGACCTTCTCGGCCGGCTTTAGCCGGCCTGCGTCTGCCACCAACTTTAGTTGGTGGGTCGAGGAGTTTCTCCTGAATTCTGCGTGAGCCGGCTTTAGCCGGGCTTCTCGACGCGGCTTTAGCCCGTGGATGCGAGGACAGTTCCGGGTTGTTCTGGCAAGACTACGCCTCGGATTCGGACTCTGCCAGGAGCGTACCGTCATCGTCGAACCTCGTTCGTTCCAACCGAGTTCGGACTGTTCCGATCGCATGATGCTCCTTTTGCTTCGCGATGTACTCCAACACCCAGTCGAGATTCTTCATCCCGAAACTCACCACCCCAAAGCCGCGCTGCCATTCCAGGGCCTTTCGCCGCAACCGCTCGTTGATGTCGTGCGAGCAGGCGCCTTTGAGTTCGCGGACCATGTCGCTGATGCAAACAAACGGCTCGATGTTGACCGCCAGGTGGATGTGCGTTTCGGTTCCGCCGACGCTGTGGAAGTAAACGCCCTTCATAGCGCCGCAACGGTCGCACAGAAAATTGTGGACCGCCGGCTCCAGATTGTCGGTCAAGAGCGGCTGGGAAAGTTTGGTGTGCCAATTCAGGTGGAGATAAATCTCGTGGTAGACGTGGCTGGACATGGGCGGCTCCTGGGGACAGCGGCGGTTACTGGCTAAAGCCGAGTCGAGAAGCCCGGCTAAAGCCGGCTGAAGAAAAGCAACGAGGAATTATAGCACCCGTCCCACCAGCTAAAAGCTGGTGGCAGACGCAGGCCGGCTGAAGCCGGCCGCATGAAGGTTCGCCGAGATGGCAGGATTCCCCTCACCACGAGCAGCCTCCACGTGGTGCATGCGTGCCTGCCTGTCCCGTTTATCCGTCGCCGTTTGTCCGTCCATCAGGAAATCAGGCTCGGTAAGTCGTTTTGTTACCTCCTGCGCTTGCTCGTAGCGACGTCCGTACGATCCATCAGGAAATCAGGCGAAACCTTGTAGGGGAGGGAAGCGCGAAGCTTCTCCAAGTCGTCCGCGTCGGGGGCAGGATTCCGCACGTGCAAAAAGCGCATTCTCTTTAGCTGCTGAAGATTGGCAATCGCCTCGCCGCTGACGTCGCGCATGCCGATCGCCACCCACCATAGCTTCGGAAAGCTCGCCAAATGCTTAAGATGCTGCGCCTCGATGGGGTTCGCCGTCATGCTGATCACTTGCAGATTTGATAGCCCGGCCAGGCCCGCGAGTCCGGGACCACGCACGCGAGTATTGTCGATCCCCAAATTCCCCAAATTCGTGAGGCGGAGTTCTCCTAAATGAACCAAACCACGATCCGAAATATCCGTTTCGTCCAGCGAGAGTCTCGTTAGATTGTCTGGGACGTGGTCAACTTGCCTTCCTCGCTGGACCCGCTCAAATAATCCCCGCCACGCGGTCTTGCTTGCCGAGGAGCGGCTATGGCGAAAACACACAGACTCCTGGAAGGGCGCCGCGGAGTCGCTCCAAATCCGCTGCGGAAGGAGCAGGATCGCGGATGCGCATTATGAGTAGTTTTGGGATTCCCGAAAAACCTGCGATCGTCTCACTGTCTACTTCGGGCACGCCGATCGACATCGACGACAACTTGGGCAAATCCCCCAGATGCGCCAGGTGTCTCGGATCGATCTCATTTCCGTCCAGTTCGATTTGCTGAAGCGCCGCGTGTCCCGCCAATTGCGCCAACCCGGGTCCCCGGACCTGCGTGTGCGCGATCGCCAGCGGGTAGAGTTGATGCAATTCCCGGATGTGGACCATACCGTCGTCCGAGATTTTTGTTGAGTTCAAGGAAAGGCGCCGCAACTGCTTGAGCCCCCGGAGATGCCTCAACCCTCGATCGGCGATGTTCGTCTCGTCGAGCTGGAGCGACTCCAGATTCGTCAGGTTCCGAAGATGCCCAAGGCCCTCGTCGGTGATGTTGGTTCCGTCGAGCTGGAGCGACTCCAGATTGGTCAGGTTCCGAAGATGCCCAAGGCCCTCGTCGGTGATGTTGGTTCCGTCGAGCTCGAGCGATTCTAACTTGCTCAGTTCCCGGATATACCGAAGCCCCTCGTCATCGACAGCCGCGCCCGATAACCGGAGTGTGCGTAGGTCCGTAAGCTCCTGCACGGGGGCAAGCCCCTCGCCGGAGAGCTGCACGTCGTGAAGGCTCAGATGCTGAAGCTGAGGAAAATGCCGTAAGAGCGTCAGATCGGCGGCGGTGATGTGCCGCCCGGTCAGGCTGAGGCGTACGACCGCGTCGGCGTAGTTGCGGCCTAGCAGATTCTCGGTTGGTTTGTGCCCGAATCCGACCGCCCCGCCGAGCCGCAGAACAGCTTCAACCGCCTCCCGCTGTTGCCGCGCCCGATGGGTCACATAGGCGAGGCAAATGGCCGCCACGGTGACTGCGAGGAGAACCCCGCGCGTCGAGAACCGAAACGTGGATCTTGGGAATTTCGCGGTCGCTTGGTTCATCGTACACGCGACATGGCGTTCAAATAATCCCCGCCAGTTCCTGCAACAGCCGCCAGTTTTCCACGCGGTCTTGCTTGGCCGCCAGGAGCGCCTGGCTGGGGTTCCCCTCGCGGTCGAATTGCTTGGCGAAGCGGCCTTCGCTGCGGGCGAAGTCGATGAAGGTGACTTCCTCGCCCGTCTTGGGATTCACGTACCAGTCGTCCTTCACCGCGGGGTTGCCCTGGAGCGAGAGGCGCTCGCGGACCTTGTTCCCCTTGCGGGGATCGTACATGAGGAGCGGGAACGCCCGGCTGTCCACCGCCAGGCGGGCCTGGTCGTGGGCCATGTTGTCGGCTACCCCGTGCTCGGGCTGGCAGGTGGTGTAGCAAGTGATCACCGCCGGTCCGTCGAACTCCAGGGCGCCCAGCACCGCCTTGTAGAAGTGGTTCGTGTGGGCGCAGGTGGTCTGGGCGACGAAGGTGCGGGGGTGCATCATCGCGATCTGCGCGATCTCCTTTCGCCGCTCCTGCTTGCCGCCGATCGCCTTGCCGTGCTGGCTCATCTTCGTGTTCTGCCCCGTGAAGGTGCTGGTCGAGGCCTGGCCGCCCGTGTTGGAGTAGACCTGCGTGTCGAGGACGAAGACCTTGATGTTCATGCCCGAGGCGAGCATCCGCGAGAGGGACTGGAAGCCGATGTCGAACATCGCCCCGTCGCCGCCGATGCACCACAGCGGCTTGTCGGCCCAGCCCATCTGGTCCC
>JAHWKS010000387.1 GCA_019347795.1 Planctomycetota bacterium
GGCAAGGCGCTCGGCGGGGCCGCGGGGGGTTACGTGGCGGCGAAACGTCACGTGATCGAGGTGCTGGAGCAGCAGGCTCGTCCCAGTCTTTTCTCGAACGCCCTTCCCGCCACGGTCGCCTGTAGCGCCCGCAAGGCGATGGACATCGTCGGCAGCGAGCCGCAGCGCGTCGCGAGGCTGCACGAGAACGTCCGCACGATTCGCGAGGGGCTGACGAATCTCGGCTTCGAGTGCCACCCCTCTCCCACGGCGATCATGCCCATCATGATCGGCGACGAAGCCGACGCCATCGCCAAGAGCAAACGCCTCCTGGAGTTAGGCGTGATGGTGATCGGCTTCGGCTATCCGGTAGTTCCCAAAGGACAGGCGCGCCTCCGCGTCCAGGTTTCCGCCGCCCTGGAGCGGAGCCATATCGAACGCGCGCTCGATGCGTTCGCGAAGCTGTAATTGAAAAAAGATTGCAGACAACGTGATATTTGCGGGCTTGAGGACCATATACTCTAGGAATCGCCGCATATTCCGAGAATCGCCGCGAATTGCACGCGGCCGCCGGAGCAGCAAGGGAGCCTCTATGACGAAGATGAATCGTCGCGTTGCGATTATTGCCGGTATGGTAGTCCTTTTGGGCGTCGGTCTTGTTCTTTTCACAGCGCCAATCTCGTGGCGAAATGTCCGGGCGGATGACGGCGCCGACTTCCGCGGCTGGACCGACTCGACCGGTCGGTTTCAGATTCAAGCGGCGTTGGTGAACGTCAAGGACGGGGCGGCCGTGCTGGAGCGAAACAGCGGCGAGACGGTTTCCGTTCCGCTCACCCGCCTCAGCCCGGAGGATCAGAAATTCGTCCGCGAGGAGCTGGCCCGACGCCGGGCCGCTCGCGACGCCGAGTCGCAGGTCGCCTTGCAGGACGGTTCTTCTTCGTCGTCGGATACCGATTGGCCTCAGTGGCGCGGGCCGAATCGCGACGGCATCGCCCACTCGACGGGGCTTTTGGACGCCTGGCCCGAACAGGGGCCTCCGCTGCTTTGGCAGACTCGCGGACTTGGAGGAGGATACTCCAGCGTCGCCGTGGTCGACGGGAAGATTTATACGCAGGGGAAACGAGGTCCCGGCGTCGAATTGCTCTGTCTCGATGCGAAGGACGGCCGGCAGTTGTGGTCGGCCCGCGTGGGCGGAAGCAGCGACCCCACCGGCACGCCGACCTACGACGGCGATCTTGTCTTCGCCGAGGATAACGATGGTAACTTGCTGGCCGCCGACGCGGAGTCCGGCGCGGAGGCGTGGCGAAAGAGCTTTCAGCGCGACTTCGGCGCCAAGCGGCCCGGCTGGGGCTTCAGCGAGTCGCCGCTGGTGGACGGCGAGCGGCTGATCTGCACCCCCGGCGGACCTAACGCCATGCTCGCCGCTTTGAACAAACAGACGGGCGAGGTGATTTGGACGTGCGCCGTGCCCGGCGGTCGCGGACACGGCGGCGCCGGGTACTCGTCCCCGGTGGTCAGTCAGGGCGCCGGCGTCAAGCAGTACGTGCAGCTTACCGGCAAGGGGGTGATCGGCGTGCGAGCCGGCGACGGCAAGCTCCTGTGGGCGTATGATCGCGTCTCCAACGGCACGGCGAATATCCCCACGCCGATCATCAGCGGCGACTTCGTCTTTTGCTCATCCGGCTACAACACGGGCGCCGCGCTGCTTCGCATCGTCGGCCGCGGCCGCGAGGCGACGGCCCAGGAAGTTTATTTTCTCGAACCGCAAACCTTTCAAAATCACCACGGCGGCATGGTGCTGGTGGACGGCTTCGTCTACGCCGGTCACGGCCACAACAACGGCTTTCCGATTTGCGTGGACGTGAAGTCCGGCAACGTCGCGTGGGGTGGAGACCGGCGCGGGCCCGGGAGCGGCTCCGCGGCAGTCACCTTCGCCGACGGAAATCTGATTTATCGTTACGAAAACGGCGTGGTGGCCCTGGTCGCGGCCACGCCGCGGGAGTATCGCTTGAAGAGCCAGTTCCGGCCGGTGCACCAGCAGGGCAAGAGCTGGGCGCACCCGGTAGTGGCCGACGGCAAGCTTTACCTTCGCGAGCAGGACGTGCTGATGTGCTACGACCTGCGGCGGTAGCCAAACATGCGTCTGGCAGTGATCAGCGACACCCACGGCCACGTCGGCTATGCGCAGGAGGCGGTCGAGCTCCTGCAGGCGCTGGAAGTGCAGCGGGTGATCCACTGCGGCGACATCGGCTCGCCCGCCATTCCGCCGCTTCTGGCCGCGTGGCCGACCGATTATGTGCTGGGCAACGTCGACCGCGACGAGGCGGCGCTTTGCGGCGCCATCGACGCCGCCGGCCATCGCCTCCACGGCCGCTTCGGCGCTTTGGAGCTGGAGGGACGGCGCATCGCCTTTCTCCATTCCGACGACGAGCGGCTCTTCCGCGAGACGATCCGCAGCGGCGACTGGGACCTCGTCTGCTACGGCCACACGCACAAGGCCGAGTCGCATCGCGAAGGAAACTTGCTCGTGCTCAACCCCGGCGCCCTCTACCGCGCTGCCCGCCACTCAATCGCCGTGGTGGAGCTGCCGCAGCTTGAAGCGTCGCACATCATCGTGTAAAGCGCCGTGCTTATCGCCGCGCCCGTTCGTGCTTGAGCGGGAGCCAAGCGCCGTCCTGGCGGCTGCTGTCGACGCATTGCTGGATGAAGTACATGCCTTCCACGCCGTCGTGGACGTTGGGATAGATGGTGTCGCGCTTCTCGAACGGCTGGCCGGCGGCGCGCTCGATCATGGCGTCGTAGGCGCTGCGGTAGACGTTGGCGAAGGCCTCGAAGAACGCCTCGGGATGGCCGCTGGGGAGGCGGCAGGCGGCCTTGCCCGAGTCGTTCATGTGCGGGGCGTTGGGATCGCGGGTGTAGAGCCGGTGCGGCTGGCCGTTCACGCGGAGCGTCATCACGTTCGGCTCTTCCTGCCGCCACTGAATGGCGCCCTTGGCGCCGTCAATCTCGATGAACAGGTCGTTCTCCCGGCCGTGGCTGATTTGCGACGCGGTCACCGTCCCTAGGGCGCCGTTGCCGTAGCGAATGACGGCCGTGCCGTAGTCGTCTAGCTGGCGGCCTGGAGCGAAGATCTTGAGATGGGCGCTAACCTGGTCGGGAATCAAGCCGGTCATGTAGCGGCCGAGGTTATAGGCGTGCGTGGCGATGTCGCCGAAGCAGCCGGCGGCGCCGCTCTTCTTGGGATCGGTCCGCCAGGCTGCCTGCTTCTGCTCGTCCTGCTCCAGCCGCGTGCGGAGCCAGCCTTGAATGTAGAAGGCGCGGATCGCCTGAATCTCTCCCAACTCGCCGCCGAGGATCATCTCCCGCGCCTGCCGCACCAGCGGATAGCCCGTATAGTTGTGCGTGAGGGCGAACACCACGTCGGAGCTGTCCACCAGCTTCGCGAGCTCTTCGGCCTGGGCGAGGTCGAAGGTCATCGGCTTGTCGCACATCACATTGAGCCCCGCCTCGACCGCCGCCTTGGCGATCTCGAAGTGTGTGTGGTTGGGCGTGGCGACCGAGACGAAGTCGATGCGATCCCCCTCGGGCCGCTTTCTCTCCGACTCGATCATTTCCTGAACCGAACCGTAAGCGCGATCCGGCGGGATGAGGTAGTCGGGGGCCGACTCCTTCGCCTTTTTCGGATCCGACGAGAGGGCGCCGGCCGCCAGCTCCGCCCGATTGTCCAGCACGGCGGCGGTGGCGTGG
Source organism: Planctomycetota bacterium (assembly GCA_019347795.1). Taxonomy (GTDB): domain Bacteria; phylum Planctomycetota; class Planctomycetia; order Pirellulales; family Pirellulaceae; genus JAHWKS01. Next base: position 3,727 of record JAHWKS010000387.1, read on the forward strand.
ACGCGGCCGATGAAGGCGCCCTTCCCGCCGCCGACCAGCCCCATCCGCAGTTTCCGATTCAGCGAGCCGTTGAGCGACATTCCAGCTTCTCCTGCAAAAGATTGGGATCGACGCGGCCAATGTACCGCGTCGCGCGGGCCCTTTCAACGGAGGCGCCGTCCGGCGCAGGGGGAGTCGCCGCAAAGAGTTCCGCCAGGCGCCGTTGTCGGGACCCACGCCCGCCGCCGACTCGGGCACGAATTTTGCTCTCAATCCGGCCGGGCTGTCCACAGATTTGCCTTGACTCCATCCGATATCCGATAATAAGGTTGAATGGATGGAATCGGCGGCAACGATTCCTCTTGCTCCGCCTTATCGGGTTATGGGGCAATCCTGTCCTTGCGGTTTCCATCGCCACATCCGCGCAACGAAGGAGGTGGTGGACGATGCAGTACGATCAACGTGCGAACGTCTTAGAGCGCTACTTCGCCGGCCTCGCGGAGCACACCTTCGAGGTGAAGTTGGGCGTGGCCGATCCGGGGCTGGTGGATTACCTCTCCGCCATGCTGACCTCATTTGTAAGGAACGACGCGGTCTACAAGGTCCGCGATCTGACCGGCCGGGCCCTGGACGACGTGGCTCGCATGTTCCTGGAGGCGGAGGCCCGGGTGGGGAACGCCCGGCGGGAGGTGCACCGCCACATCGGCGACTTCACGCTCTTCTGGGCGGGCGTCTATCCTGAGGCGCTGGAGCGAAGGCGGCAATCGGCGGCCGAGCGGGCCGAGAACTTCGCCGCGCTGGGCAAGCGCGCCTACTACATCGCCAGCACGATCGAGACCGACAACGAGGAAGACGCCCCCGGCGACGTGCTGGAGCGCCTCAGCGCCCGCTTCGAACTCTGCGCCTACGGCCTCAGAGAAGTCCGCCGCCAATGGGAAGACCGCGACGACGGCATCGGCCCCCAGACGTTTTTGATCAACTGAGCGGCCCCGGCGCACAAAGCCGCGGCCAGGCGGCGCCCGTTGCACTACATCAGGCCCCAACGACCGCATCGCATTCTCTCCCGTCCGACTACGATACGTGGAACACTCGTCGACTCGACGCCTCCCCACGATCATGGGGGTTGCGCAAAGTTGCGCAACCCCCTTGATCGTGGGAGGTGGAGCAAGGATGTGCGAATAAAATCATCTCTCCTCCAGTGGATGGAATCTGAAGAACACCTCGCGGTCACACGAACCTCCCGGGACCTGGGACTGATTAATATACGCATGTATATTACCCGTACATGCGGTCCCCGTCAAGCCTCGCGGAAAAAAATTTGCCCCGAGTGTTCCGCCGCATAGCGGTCGCCGCATTGCGACTTGAGAGGTTCCGGACCCCCGGGCTTGCGCCCATAGCCAACATGTTGTGCCGCTCGCGCGGCTGTCGAACCGGCTCGCGTCAGCGCCGCGGTTTCAAGGCGCCAGGAACTCCGGAACCGCCGACCGGCGAGCGTGTCGCGGCGGCGTCGCCCGCCGCTCCGCTCCCCCCGGCGCCGAATCTTCGCCGTCGGGAATCTTGGATTTGACGGGCACTCACTCCCGCGTCCACTCCCCTTCGCTCACTCGAAAATCATCGCTATCTATTCACGAACGAAAGCGGATCTTTCTCCCGTCCCCGCGCTCGAAAACCTGCGGGTCCAAATGCGGTCTGCACTCGGCCGATGTGACCGACGCAGGTTTCCGAACGTCACGGTTAACGTGGCGGCGGCCAGTAACCGTTGCTTTCAAATCCGACGTGATCCGCCGCTCACGTTCAACCGATTGTTCGTTGGCGTCATTTAGTTCCCAAGTTGACCGCGCCGTGTCAGGTGTGAAGTAACATCCTAGATCATCACGTAGTGTTGGTCCGTCAATCGTTCAATGCCGTCGGGCAGTGCTTCGATGTGTTGCCAACCCCAAACCTTGGCTTCAGGAAACAGGTTGCGTGTTCGACGTAATTGTAAACCGTTTGGGTCTGCCGTAGGATTGTAAATCAAGTGGTCTGTCGGATGATCACCCAACACGCGACGAATCCAAGGGACCTTTGGTTTTGGGTATGCAATCAATCCCGCTTGGCCGACTTTGAACACACTCGCAGCGCGGACACTGAAATCGTGATCGTTGAATTGTGGCCAATATTCTTTTCGTTGCTGCACGATCCGATAATTGTGCGAGACCCACGCCAGCATCAGCGCGATCCCAATTAGCAGCATAAACATCGAACGCAACGTGAATCGGCAACGTGGAGGACTCATTTTCATTGGTCGTCATCGCCCAGCATTCAGTCCAACGAACTTGTGTATACGTAGTTTCTGCCTATCACCTTTAGGCCGCAAATGTGCGGCCTATCCTGCC
>JAHWKS010000388.1 GCA_019347795.1 Planctomycetota bacterium
CGGATTTTTTAACAACCGACTAATTCGGATAATGACTCTTCAAGCGACATCGGTCGTCCTGAGGCCACATCTCCCTCAAAAAGACGCCTGAGTCTCGGATAAGGTCGCGCAAGAAGGCGACTTCAGGCGCGGGGTTACGTCTGATCCTCGACATTGGCGGACGGGCCCTCGTTCTGCACGATTTCAATGCCGCGCTGGCAATCCGCTTTGGCCTTGTAGCCTTCGCCCGACGTCGCGACGATCTGGTTGTTGTTGGCCCGCAGCCGCCAGCGATATTCGTCGGCGGCGTCTTTGAATATCTGGAATGTCGCCATGGTCACCTCCTCGAGGGGCTTGCGTATGCGTCCGCGATTACGAAAGCTCGCGGATCGGCTCTCCATAGGGTAACACAGGGTGCGGGCGGCCGGCGGGGGTTTCGTAGTGGACCTTCGTGTCGATGCCCAGGTGCTCGTAGATTGTGGCGAGCACGTCTTGCGGCGTCTTGGGGTTGTCGCGGGGGAATGCGGCGTGACTGTCGGATGAACCGACCACACGTCCCCCTTGGACCCTGCCGCCGGAGATCGCCGCGCTGAAGACGTTGGGATAGTGATCGCGGCCGGCCTGCTTGTTCACTCGCGGGGTCCGGCCGAACTCGCCCCAGGCCACCACCAGCGTGGAGTCCATCAGCCCGCGCCGGTCGAGATCCTCCATCAACGCCGAGTACGCCTGATCGAACCGAGGCAGGAAACCGCGCCGCAGCGAGTCGAAGCCCAACACGTGTGTGTCCCACCAGCGGAGATCGACAGTCACCAGCCGCACTCCCGCCTCGACCAGCCGCCGGGCCAACAACATTCGCTGGCTCCACGCCGGCGCCCCGCAGCGGTCGGAAGCCATCGGGTCGAACGGCGGCATGAAGCCGTAACGCTCCCGCAGCGGCTGAGGCTCGGCGTCCAGGTCGAACGCCTTGCGGGCCGCGGGGGACGTAAGGATCTCATACGCCTGCTGGTCGAAGCGATCCATCGCCTCCATCTGTCCTGAAGCGTCGGCCGAGCGGCGCAGGCCGTCCAGCTCATCCAGCAGCGTGCGGCGATCACCGAGGCGATTCACGCTCAAACCGCCGGCAATCTCGAAATTGGGCAGGCGGAAGGGACCGGGATTGGCCGGGTCGGCGCCGGTTTCAAACGGCTTATACGCGGGACCGAGGTAGGCGGCGTCGGTTCCGGGGACCATTCGCGGGATCATCACGTACGCCGGCAGGTCCGGCCGCAAGCGGCCTTGCTGCCTGGCGACGATCGACCCGCAACTGGGCATGACGTTCTCATCGGGACTCTGACCCGGCGGGTATCCGGTGAAGCAGATTTGGTCGCCGGCGGAGTGTCCCGCGTTGTCGTGATAGAGACTGCGGATGATGGACCACTTGTCCATCACGCGGGCGCACTGCGGCAGCAGATCGCAAAGCTGAATGCCGGGAACGCTCGTGTCGATCACGCCGAACTCGCCGCGCACCTCGACCGGCGCCTCGGGCTTCACATCCCACATGTCGATATGGCTCGGCCCGCCGCGCATCCACAAGATGATGACCGAGCGGTCGCGAAACGCCGCCACCCCCGCAGCCGCCTCACGTCGCAACAGATCCCCCAGGGCCAAACCAGCCGTCCCCAAGGCGCCCGCCCGCAGGAACGCCCGCCGCCCGAGGCGCGGATGGCTCAGTCCTTGAAACTCCCGGCAGGCACGTTTCTCGTTAATTGGATTCGACATAGCATCGGCTCGAGGAGTCGAGAAACCATCAACCCTTCTTTATATATCGGCGCGCGGCGCGATCGCAATACGAAAATCGAGCCAGCTCCGGCCGAAAAACGCTACAGGAATGACGCCGCGACGGCGTTGGAGAGATGCACCAGCCGCCACGGGGCGTCGCCGCGGGGCGCCGTGGTGAGGAGGAGGCAGAACCCGTCCAGGTCCGGGTCGATCCAGCACATCGTGCCGGTCGCGCCGAGGTGCCCGAAGACCCGCGGCCCCAGCAGATCGCCGAAGGTCCCGTCGCCGGATGGATGGTTCAATCGCCAACCGAGGCCCCACGGCTTTGTCCGCCGGATCGGCTCGGGAAGGTCGGGCTGGTCGTCGAGGCGATTGGTCGTCATCGCCCGTACCGTGCCCGGCGCCAGGAGCCGCACGCCGCCGATCTCACCGCCGGCCAGCAGCATCTGGCAGAGCACGGCGAAATCATTCGGCGTGCTGAACATGCCGCCCCACGGCGACCCCAATTCCTGCCAGTAGCGGCTGTTCCAGCCGAAGTCGGTCCCTTGATGCTCCTCGGTCTGTCGGACCCGCACCAGCCGCTCGCGATCAAAGCCCTTCGAGCCCAGGCCCGATGACTTCATCTCCAGCGGCTCGAAAATCTCGCGGCGGAGAAACTCGTGGATCGTCATCCCCGACAGCCGCTGCACCAGCTCGGCGACCGTCAGCGTCCCCATGCTTTGGTATTGATAGTCGGTCCCGGCGCGGAACGACGGGACCGCGGCGATGGCGCCTTCGATGAACTCGCCGAGCGGCGCGTGGCGGCGGCGAAGGTCCAGGTTGTCCGGAAGCATGTCCGGCATGCCCGAGGTGTGCGTGAAGAGGTGCACCACCAGCGTGTCCTCTTTGTGATGAGCGGCGAACTCGGGAATGTACTGCATCACCGGGTCCGAGAGATTCAGCATTCCCCGCTCGACCAGCATCAGCCCCGCCATGTACACGACCGGCTTGGTGATGGACGCCAGCAGGAACATGCCGTCGCGGCGGATCGGCGGCGCGTCTGGCTCGGGCCCTTGCCGGCCGAAGAATCGCGGCTGGAGAATCTTCCCCTTCCGCCCGACAAGGATCGCTCCGCCCGGGATCGGCGGCCGATCGCCCCGCGTCCATTGATCCAGCAGATTGAAGGCGACTTCCAGCCGGCGAGCGTCCAGACCCATTTCTTCCGGCCGGGCGTAGGCGAGTTGCGGCATGACGAGCGTTCCTGAGAGACGGCGTGGAGAATGAACGGGAGGTCGCGATTATCGTTTCCGGCCAACGTCCAATTCTCCGCCGCCGGTTTCGCGCCACCACTTCAGTGCGGCGGCTTTCATCGCCGTGAGTCGATCTTGCTGACCGGGGTCGGCGGCGAGGTTGTGCTGCTCGTAGGGATCGGCTTGGAGGTCATACAAATCCTCGTCGCCTTTGTCTCGCGTTGGATAACCGGTGAGGATGCTCTGGATGCGGAGGTAATCGCCGTTGCGACTGCGGCGAACATCCTGGAGATACAGCGTGTATTTCCATCGGCGGTCGCGCATTGAGAGAGCATAGATGTCGTTCTCCGGCGCGGCGCCGCTTTCGGTGGCGAACGCGGGATAGATCGCCTCGAACAACGCCTCGCGGGCGAGGTCTTCCTCGCCTTCGATCATCGGACGCAGGCTGCGGCCGGCGTAGGAGTCCGGAACCGCGACTCCCGCGTAATCGAGAATCGTCGGCGTAACATCGATCGTGCTGATGAGCGCATCGCTCGACTTGCCCTTCGGCGCCTTGCCCGGCCAGTGAAACACAACCGGCGTGCGGACTCCTTTCTCCCGCGGCGAGCCTTTCGACACGAGGCCGTTGCACCAACCGTTGTCAATGACAAACACGATCAGCGTGTTCTCGTCCTTCCCCAGCTCCTCGAGCCTGGCGAGCAACTGCCCGGCGCCCTCGTCCATCCAGGCCTCCATCGCGTAGCTGAGATGCTCCTTCTTCAAAAACTCCTCGCGCTGCTCGGGAGCGAGGTAATCGGGAATGGGGAACTTCGTCGCGTCGAACTTTTTGAGATGCCGTTGCGGCGGATTGTGGGGCGTGTGCGGCAGCATCGGCGCCCACCACACGAAGAACGGCTGCTCCCCCGCGTTCTCGAGAAATTCGAACAGCGCCTCCTGGCCCTTGCGGACGAACGATCCCGCCGTCTTGCCGGCGCCGTGGGTGAAGCCCATCCGCCGCGGATCGCCTTCCCAGTACTTGCCCTCGCAGTACGTGAGATAGCCCGCCTGCTTGAGCAACAGCGGCAGCGAGTTCGTCTCATCCAGCGGCGGCCCCTTGAAGTTGTAGTACACGCCGCTCTGGTGCGGATGACGGCCGGACAAGAGACTCGCCAGCGTCGGATGACACCGGCTCATCGGCAGATGCGCGGTGGTGAACACCGTCCCTTGGCGCGCCAGCCGGTCGATCGTCGGCGTGTGAGCTATCGGGTGACCCATGAAGCCGAAATGCTCGTAGTCATGATCGTCCGAGATCAGCAAGATGATGTTCGGCCGAGATGAGTCGGCCTGTGCGGCGGAGGCGATTGCAAGCGAGGCGCAAACGCCGAGGATCAACGCCAGTCGGAGGAAGAACGTCATGGTGTTTCTCGATTGGTGGAGCGGATGACTAATTACCTACAAACTCTGGCTCTTCAGCACGGGGCAGACGTCGAACCATTCGCGGCCTTGGTCGCGCATCCACCCGGTGCTCGACTCCGGGCCCCATTGGCCGATCTCGTAGTGCTCCAGCGGCGGCGCCGCCGGACTTTGCCACGCGGCCAGGATCGGGTCGATCACGCCCCAGGCCAGCTCCACCTCGTCGCTGCGGGCGAAGAGACTGGCGTCGCCGGTGAGCGCATCCAAGAGCAGCCGCTGATACGCATCGGGCAAGGCGCCCGCGAATTTTTCCTGAAAGCGGAAGTCGAGGTCCGTCAGCCGCAACTGCATCCCCGCATCGGGAACCTTCGTCTGAAAGTGCAACTGCAGTCCTTCCGCGGGCTGAACCTGGATCACCAGGCGATTAGCGTCGAAGCGGGTTCGCTTGGGGCCGCTGAAGAGCATGTGCGGCGGCTCCCGGAACTGGATCACAATCTGCGTGGTGCGGCACGACATCGCCTTCCCCGACCGCAGGTAGAACGGCACGCCTTGCCATCGCCAGTTGTCGATCGCCAGCTTCAGCGCCGCGAAGGTGGCCGTCTGGCTGTCGGCCGGCACGCCCTTCTCGTTGCGGTAGCCGAGATACTGGCCGCGGATGGTGTCGCGGGCGAAGTCGGCGCCGCGCATCGTCCTCACGGCCCGCAGCACCTTGACCTTCTCATCCCGCACCAGGTCGGCCTCGAAGCGGACCGGCGCCTCCATAGCCGTGATCATCATCAGTTGCAGGAGGTGGTTCTGGAACATGTCGCGCAACACGCCCGACTGATCGTAGTAGTCGCCGCGCTTGCCGACCGCCACTTCCTCGGCCACGGTGATCTGCACGTGATCGACATAATTGCGGTTCCAGATCGGCTCAAAAATGCTGTTGGCGAACCGCAGCACGAGGATGTTCTGCACCGTCTCTTTGCCGAGGTAATGATCGATGCGGTACACCTGCCGCTCGTGAAAGGCGCGATGCACCACCTCGTTCAGCCGCCGGGCCGTCTCGCGGTTCACGCCAAACGGCTTCTCAATGACGATCCGCCGCTCGCCCGGCGACTCTTCGGCGAGACCCGCCGCGCCCAGGTGGAGGATGGCGGTTTCATACAGCGACGGCGCCATCGAAAGGTAATACAGCCGCGCGCACGGTTGCCCGGGCTCGAGGTCGGGCAGGACCGTCGCGAGACGCCGGACGTCGTCCACCTGGTTGACGTCGCCGGGAACGTAATACACCGACTGCGCGAACTCCGTCCACGTTTGCGGATTGAACTCCTCGCCCACAAAGCGGGCCGTGGTTTCGGCCAGCATCGACCGCCACTGCTCGTGGCCGTAGTCGCTCCGCGAGACGCCGACCACGACCGTCTCCTCCGGCAACCGCCGCTTGCGGTGAAGCAGATACAGCGCCGGGATCAGCTTGCGGCTGGTCAGATCGCCCGAGGCGCCGAAGATCACAATCGAGTGCGGCATATGGCGAACAAACCCGTATAAGTGTTCCGCGAACTTACAGTTTGGCTCCAATCCAATTTGAGTTGCGTGAGGCGAACCTTTCCCGACAGGCAGGGCAGGTCTTCCCGTTTACCATGTCTCGCACCATTTTCTGCCCAGCGTCATTGCTCAGGCGCGTGCGGCTTCGCACGTCGCCGCAGCAGATTGTTGAGCGCAGCCTCATTGCTTCACCGGAC
>JAHWKS010000389.1 GCA_019347795.1 Planctomycetota bacterium
ATGTCGGGCAGGCGGGTCAGCAGCTCCAGCTTGATATTTCGGAAGCGAATCTCCATCGGTCCGCCGGAGTGAAGCTGAAACGCGATCACGCCCCGCCGTTCCCCTTGCGGGTCGTCCAGATCGACGCACGGCTCGCCGTTAAGGAACGTGCGGATGCGGCTTCCCACGGCCACGACCTCGTAGTGGTTCCAGTCTTCCTCCTTCACGTGCTGATCGCCCGGCTTGTCCCACAGGAGCGCCCGGCCGTGCTCGTGGTAGAGCTTGCCCCACCAGCCGGCGCCGATGTCGGCCTGATAGCCTTTCATCTGGCCGTTCTCGATCGGCTGGCTGCGGAACTGAATGCCGCTGTTCTCGTTGTTGGGCGTGAGCTTCACTTCCAGCGTGAGGCGGAAGTCCTCCACCGCCAGCTCGCTCATGAGGAAGGCGTTCTGCTTAATGCCGGGGCTTTTGCCGACGATTTCTCCGTCCTCGACGCTCCACAATGATTCGTCGCCGCGCCAGCCGGTGAGGTCCTTGCCGCTATAGAACGAGGCGACGTTCTCCTCGGTAGCCAGCATGGGCGATTGCCCGCCGCTTTGCAGGTAAGCGAAGAGCGATGCGACTTCTGTCTTGGAGAGCGGCTGCAGGAGATTATCCGGCATCATCGAAAGCGGGCTTTGCTGGACTTCGTCGATCTCGCCCTTAGGGATCACCACCGTCTCGTTTGCGGTCCGGACCGTGAGCGAGGCGGAATCCTCCTGCTTCACGATGCCGGTGATAACGCGGCCCTGGTCGGTGTAGATGACGCTCGGCTGGTACTCCTTGGCCATCACCGCGCTGGGGTCCAGGACGTTGGTGAGGAGGTAGTCCACATTGGAGCGGTTGGCGCCGGTGATGTCCGGTCCCACGTCGCCGCCCGTCCCGAAGAGGGTGTGACACTGGACGCAGGTCTTGGCGAACACCGCCCGGCCCAGCGCGAGGTCGGCACTCGGCGCCGTGGCGGACTGGAGCAGCGTCTTGTAATCGGCGATCAGCCTCGCCTTGTCGGCGGCCGTTTCCCGCACCGCGCCCCATTCCTCGGCGATGCGGCGGTTGAGCTGCTCGTCCCCAAGATTGCGAAGTTGCCGCACCAGGTCGGCGGTGAGGTGGTCGGCCGGGATGCGGTTCTCGTCGATCGCCGAGAGAAGCTCATTCGCATAGGGAATCCGCGAGCAAAGCGCGGCCAGCGCATCGCGCCGCTGCGCCAATTCAAGCTGCGGGTAGACCTTCAAGAGCACCGCCGGCGTTTGCGGATCGTCGAACGCGGCCAGTCCGCGGAGGGCGGCGTCGCGCAGCTCGCCGCGGATGACGAAGTCCTGCAGGATGGACGGGAGCGATCCGTCGCGGACCTTGAGCAAAGCGTCCAGCGCGGCCGTGCGCCGCTCCGCGGGCGCGGATTCGTCTTTGAGGATGCTCTGCAATTTCGCCCGCGCATCGGCGTCGCCGAAGGTGGCCGCCAGCATCGCGGCCTGGATCGTTACCTGCGGATCATCGCTCTTGGCGATGCTCACGTATGCTTCGCTCCAGCCTTGGGGCGCCTTCACCTGCCGGCGGCCTTTGAGGGCCTCGTTCACGCCTTGGAGAAAGGTGAGGCGCGTCGAGTCGTCCTCCGCCTCGTGAAGCCCCTCGACCAAGAGACCAAGCGCCTGCTCGGGATCGGCGCCGTGGCCGAGGACCATGAACTGGTGCAGGAGCGGGAAATTCTTGCCCGCCGCGAGCGCCCACGCCAGTGCTCGACGCGGATCGACCTCCGCCAGCGGCTCGGCGGCGTACCAGTACATCAGCGGCAGGTTGTGGTCCGCCGCGTCTTCCGGATGCGAAGCGAGGGCCGCGAGAATCTCCCACCGATCCTTCAGCGGCATCCGCTGCAAGGCCGACGCGAGGTACAACCGCACCACGGGTGACGGATCGTTCGTGGCGAGCTCGGTGAGCGAGCGGCGAGCGGGGGGCGTCAGCCGCGTGATGACATCGGGACTGGTTTCGGTGTTTCCATCAGGAGGCTTACGCCCCCCACTCGCCAAATCGCTACGCATCGGGTTTTCCAGCGTCAATTGAATCGTCCATGCTCGGACGTACTCAAACTCGCTCTCCAGCAACTTCGCCGCAAGCTCATCATCAATTCCGCCGGTGACGTGCAGCGCCCACATCGCCCGCAGTCGTCGCGGCTCGTCGGCGTGCTCCAAGGCGATCTTCGTCAGCGACTCTCGGACTCCCGGCGATAGCGCCCCCGCGGCGGCACGCTCCTGCAGGATGCGACGCGCGTGCCGCACGTACCAGTCGTTCGCGTGGAGCTGATACTGCACCAGCTCCTCGTCACTGGCCTGCTGCAAATCGACCGCGACTGGGCTGGCGTCGCCGTATGCCACGCGGAAGACGCGGCCGTTCGTGCGGTCGTGGCTGTCTGTCTCCTTGTGGTGGCACTGTTGGGCGTCATACCAGTCAATCATCCAGACCTGGCCGTCCGGTCCGTAGCGAAGGTTGATCACCTGCGACCATTGATCGCGAGTGAGGAGAAAATCAGGCGCCCAGTCGCCCGCGTATCCCGAGCCTTCCCGCATCAGGCGGTCCATATTGATGCGGTTGCCGTGGATGTTGTTCATGAAGATCTGATCGCGGTAGGGCGAGGGCCAGCTTCCGCCGAGATAGACCATGGCCCCGGCGTGGGCGTGACCGCCGCCGACTTCATCCGAGCGGCGGCGGTCGTTGGTGTTCCACTGATTGCCGACGTAGTGCCGGTGCCGGGCGATGGTCTTGATGTCGTCGAAGGTGTACGGGTTGAAGTGCTGCCCCGCCTGCCGCTGATACCGGGCGCCCTGAATCACGTGGTACAGGTGGGGAATGACGCAGGCCGTGGCGAAGGCTTGCCCGCGATCGTCGAAGTCCACGCCCCAGGGGTTGCTTGTGCCGTGGGCGAAGACCTCGAACTCGTGCCGCGTGGGATGATACCGCCAGATGCCGGCGTTCAGCGGGATACGATCTTCGTCGGGCGTTCCCGGCTTGCCGACCTTCGAGTGCGTGAACACGCCGTGGCAGCCGTAGAGCCAGCCGTCCGGTCCCCAGATGAAGGCGTTGAGCGTCTCGTGCGTGTCCTCATAGCCCCAGCCGTCGAGCAGAACCTGCGGCTCGCCGTCGGGCTTGTCGTCGCCGTTCTTGTCCGGGATGAAGAGGAGGTAGGGCGCGGCGCCGACCCACACGCCGCCGAAGCCGACTTCGATGCCGCTCACCAGGTTCAAGTTCTCGGCGAAGACGGTGCGCTTGTCGAAGCGGCCGTCGAGATTGGCGTCCTCGAAAATGAGGATGCGATCGCGGCCTTCGCCTTCGGGCGCCCGTTGCGGGTATTCAAACGCCTCGGCGACCCACAACCGGCCGCGATCGTCAATCGCCATCGCGATCGGCTGCTGCACATCCGGCTCGGCGGCGGCGACTTGAACGGAAAAGCCGGGCGGCAACTCCATCGCCTCGGCGGCCGCCTCCGCGTCGAGTCCCGCGTGGGGATAGAACACGGTGAGCGGCGGCGCCTCGCTGGGCTGCGGCTCGACCACCGGCTCGCCGAATCGCGGCTTTCGGGCATGGAAGCGGAAGTCGTCGAAGTTCACATGCCCCCAGCCCCCCTGATGCTGATCGACGATGCGGATGAAGATCGGCTTGCCCGCGTGAGACCGCAAATCAACCACCGCCGGCGCCATCGACTCGTTGTTTTTGCCGGAGATTTTGAAGAACACCTGCTTCGTGTCCGCCCGCACCAATTCCACTCGCGTTTCGGCGTGCGCGCCGCCGCCGACGAGGAAGCTGGCGAAAGGATGCGTCACGGCGAACGGCGCCGAAGTGAGCGTCCCAGTGGGCGTGTCTCGAAGCTTTTCGTAGCCGCCGATCCAGTACTCGCCGGTGTGCAGGGCGACTTTGCTTTCGCCGAAGGGACGGTTCTCATCGATCTCGCCGCGGATCGGCTGGCCCTGGAACGCTTCGCCTTCGGACCTCCAGTCGCTCAAGTCGCCGGTTTCCAGGTCAAGGTTGAGCGGACGGCCGTTGTCGCCCTTAGGCAACTCGCCGCGCGGGCCGAGGGGGATGTTCGGCTTCTGGGCAGTCGCGACTGAGGGAATGGCCGTAACAAGGCACGAAAGGACCGCAATCAAACACCGGGGGTTCATGAAGAGTTTCTCGCATGGGGCGGGACGATTTTTCGTAGGGAATCAACGTAAACCACGTCGCGGGCGATGTCGAGCCGGAGCGACGTTTCGCCGGTCTGTCCCCGACTATTCTAGTCGGGCGCAGCGGGCGTCGTGCTCCTTCGGTGCGGCGGTTCCCGACTATCCCAAAACGCAGCTTCTTCAATGGAGGACTGGGAAAAGACATGCATTTCAACTCCCTCGCAAAGAATTTTTTTTCCGCCATTCACGATGGGAAACGCCCGCGCGCAGCAAGGACGCGTTTTGGCGTTGCAGACGCGTTGACGTTGACACTCGCCGAGCGTCAACGTCAACGGTGCGTATCGGCCGCCGGACGGGACCTGCATCGTGGGACGGATCTGGGTTCGCCGATCCGGAGCATTGTTTCGCCGGTGGTCTCCGACTATTCTAAGCGGGCGGAACCCCTCGCCCCTCATTGCACGCGATCAACGGGAGGTCGGCATGTCTGGCAATCTTCGAAGAATTCTTATCCACGGCGCCCTGTTCCTGTTCGCGGCAGGAGTCTTGTCGAATTCGCCCGCGACGGCGCAAGACCCGGCCCTCGCCGGGCACGAACGCTGGGTCACGTCGCTGGCGTTTTCGCCCGACGGCTCGCTGCTGGCGTCGGCCGGCGGCGAGAGCCTGCTCTATCGCGCCGGCGACGTGAAGTTGTGGAGCCCGGCCGCCGGCGAAGCGGTCGCGTCGCTCGAAGGCCATCCTACCTGCGTCTGGTCCGTGACGTTCACGCCCGACGGCGCGAAGCTCGTGACCAGCGGATACGACGGCAAGGTAATTGTCTGGAGCGTTGCCGACAAGAAGCCGCTGGCGACGCTCGAGAAGCACAAGGGCTGGGTCCGCGACGTGGCCGTGGCGCCCGATGGAAAACATTTTGCATCCGCTGGCGAAGACGGCAGCGTGGTGATCTGGAACATCGAGGCCGAGCCGAAGGAAGTCCGCACGATAAAGGCGCACGATGCGGCCGTCTTCTGCCTCGGCTTCTCGCCCGACGGCCAGACCCTCGCCACCGGGAGCGTCGATAAGACCGCCAAGCTTTGGAACTGGCAGGACGGCAGCGAGAAAGCGAAGCTCGAAGGGCACGAGGATTCGGTGCTGGGGCTGGCGTGGTCGCCGGCGGGGCAGCTCGCCACCTGCGGCGCCGATCGGAAGATTCGCTTGTGGGATTCGGCCGGCGCGGCCGCAGGCGTCCTGGAAGGGCACAAGGATTGGGTGAATGCTATCGCCTTCTCGCCCGACTCGACCACCCTCGCCAGCGCCAGCCATGACCGTACGGTGCGGTTGTGGGACGTTGCGCAGAAAACGGAGAAGAGCGTTCTCGACGGTTTCGAGAGCAGCGTGTGGGGGGTGGCTTTCGCCCCCGACGGCAAGACGCTCGCCGCCGGCAGCCATAACGACTCGCTTCGCTTATGGGAAGTCGGCTGGGCCGAGAAGTTCCCGTCGGCCAACGAGGAAGAGGGATCCGAGGAGCCGTAGCAATCGCCTTTACGTTCTCAGGCTGGGGTCTCTATACTGAGGAACGATCCAAGGGTCTTGAACAAAGTTCCCGCCGTGCTGCGGCGGTTTTCGTTATGCCAAAGTATGTCGTGCGCCATGGGGCGATGCGTTTCCTCGGCGTGTTCTCCACCCGGGGAAACGAGAAATACTCCCGCTCTGCCCATGTCATCGCGCGCACCAGTCGCGGCCTGGAGGCGGGCGAGGTGCTGTGCGAGGCCACCGACGCCGCCGTGCAGCATCTCAAGGACCCGCCCACGGGGCAGATCCTCCGGGCGATGACCGCCGACGACGATAACGAGCTGGCGCACCTCAAGGCCCAGGAAGGGCACGAGTTTCATGTTTCGCAAGAGCTTGTCCGACGGCTGGGGCTGGGCATGCAACT
>JAHWKS010000390.1 GCA_019347795.1 Planctomycetota bacterium
CCGCCCCGCTGGCTTCGGGCGTTGCCCACCCGAGCACGGTCGCGGACGAGCTGCGCCGCAGCGAAAAGATGCTCGGCCGGAGCCGCCGCATCACCCGCCTCTACGTGACCGGCGGCGGCGCCCGCCTTCACGGGCTGCTGCGCCGCGTGATGCACCTCGGGAAGGAAGGCGACTTGCCGGCGCCGTGAAGCCGACGCGTGAGCGAGCGGATTCGATGATGCGATGGTGGTTTCTCCCTCGCTGACGCTTCGGGCTACCTGGTTGGACTTGCGCGGCTGTGGCGGGGACAGGCGGCTTGTGCCATATTCGAGGGCTATGAACGCCCAGCACTTGTCCCGTCGCCGGTTCCTCCTCTCGACTGCCGCGTTCTGCGGTTCGCCGCTGTTGGTTCAGGCCGCCGAGCGTGGCTCTCGCGAGGTTGCCTGGCTGGACGAGGTGCAATCGCCTCCCGCCGAGGCGCCCGGGTCCGACCCACGGCTGCGACCGCTGCTGATCGACGAGTCGGGCAAGAAGATCGTCAACCGCCGGCAGTGGGAGGAGCGACGGCGGCAGCTTCGCCGCTGGTGGATCGACTTCCTTCGGCCGCCGCCGAGGAACGAATCGCCGCCGGAGTTTCGCGTGCTCGAGGAAGATCGCGACGAGGGGGTCCTGCGGCAGAAGATCGCGTATGAGACGGCGCCGGGGATCGAAGTCGAGGCGTACCTGATCAAGCCGCTCAATCTATCGCGCCCGGCGCCGGGCGTGGCGGCGCTGCACTCGACGGTCGATCACACCATCCGTCAGCCCGCCGGCCTGGAGGGCGCTCCCGAGAAGGCGTTCGGCTTGAAGCTCGCCCAGCGCGGCGTCGTCACAATCAGCCCCCGCAACTTCCTCTGGCCGCGGGAGAGCAAGATTCAAGCGCACCAGCGGGCCGAGGCGTATCTCCGCCGCCGTCCCGGCTCCAAGGGAATGGCCAAGATGCTGCACGACTCGCAGGTGGCGCTCGAGATCCTGGCGAACCTTCCCGACGTGGACCCGCAGCGTCTGGGCGCCGTGGGACATTCGCTGGGGGCCAAGGAGGTGCTCTACCTGGCCGCCTTCGACGAGCGGGTGAAGGCCGCCGTCAGCAGCGAAGGGGGCGTGGGCACGACGTTCTCCAACTGGCATGATCCGTGGTACCTGGGTGACGCGATTCAAAAACCCGGCTTCGGCCACGAGCATCACGAGCTGTTAGCCCTCGCCGCCCCGCGAGCCTTTTTGCTGGTCGGCGGCGAGTCAGCCGACGGCGACCGGGGCTGGCCCTACGTCAACGCCGCCCTCGAAATCTATCGCCTCTACGAGGAACCGCCGCGTCTCGGTTTCTACAATCACCACAAGGGCCACGCCGTCCCGCCGGAGGCCGAGGAGCGGATTTACGAGTGGATGACGACGTACTTGTGAGTTTCACTCGGAGGAGACGAGCACGCTGATCTGCACGCTATTCGAGCACTACGGATTGGAGGGGATCGCCATGCCCTACACGATGGAAGAGTTCAAGCGAGAGTTCCTGCGAGAGCATCCCGATGAGCTCTCGCCGGAGGAGCGCCTCAAGGGACTGCCGCTGGAAGAACGCCTCAAAGGCTTTTCGATGGACGACCTATTCCGAGCCTTATCGCAAGACGAGTTGAAATCCCTCGCCGAACGGATACGACAGGAACGGGACAAGAATTCGGATTAGGCGCCTTGCCGCGGATTCGCGGATGCAATGATGTCCTCCCCCGCCGACCTGGCCGATTTCCCCGTGGTGATCACGCTCCCCGTCCTGTGGGGCGACCAGGATGCGTTCGGGCACGTGAATAACACGGTTCCGATCCGCTGGTTCGAGTCGGCCCGGATTGCCTACATCGAGACGCCGGAGATTGCGGAGTTGCTGAAGCGGGAGAAGGTGGGGCCGATCCTGGCGGCGATCGCGTGCAACTACCGGCGGCAGATCACCTATCCGGACACCGTCTCCATCGGCGCCCGCGTGACGCGTCTGGGGGGCGCCAGCCTGACGATGGTCCACAAGGTGTGGAGCGAGCAGCAACGGGCGATCGTCGCCGACGGCGAATCGACAATCGTCATCTTCGACTACGCCGCCCAGCGCCCCACGCGCATCAGCGATCCGCTGCGGACCGCGATGGCGAAGCTGGAAGGCGGCCGGCTCGAAAGGTAGGGAGCTGTCGTGAACCGCTCTGCATAGAGAAGGTTTATCGAGGCAGGTCCTTATCCAACTTCGATGCCCCCGGCGCCGGGGGCTTCCGAAGCCGATCAGCCGAATGCCGCTCTCTGGGTCTTATCTGGCCCCTGAGGCTTGACAGCGGCGCGTGGCCGCCTTAAACATGTAAAAGATGTACGATTCTTACGTCTTTAGGCGACCCGATGCGATTCGCTCTTCAAACCGACTTTGCGCTGCGGACCTTGATCTACCTGGCGATGCAGGACGAGCGCGCCACGATCGGCGACGTCGCGGCGTTTTACGGCATCTCGGCCGCCCACGTCGCGAAGGTGGTGAACCAGCTCAGCCGGCTGGGCTATGTGCGGAGCATCCGCGGGATCGGCGGCGGCGTAGAGCTGGCCCGCGACCCGCGGGACATCTCCGTGGGCGAGGTGGTGCTCGCCTTTGAAGGCAATCTGCACCTGCTGGAGTGCATCGGCGTGGAAGACGTGTGCGTCATCCAGCCGTTCTGCAAGCTCAAAGGCGTTCTCGCGGAGGCGGAGCGGATCCAGACGGATTACCTCCGCGGCGTCACCCTCCAAGACGTGCTTCCCACGCGGCGGCAGACCCGGCGAGTCGAGGCCGCGCGGCAAGGCGGATAAGTCATTTCCACTCCACACTTCCCTCCTATTTTTCACCCCCAGGAGAAATCCATGCAGCGCCGACTAACCGCTTCTCTGGCAGCCCTGACCATGATCGCTTTGGCCGGCGTCGTCGCCGCGCAGAAGCCGGCGGACAAGCCGAAGGTTGATGAAGCCGCCGTGGCCCGCGCTCGCAAGACGGCGGCCATGCTGGACGACGTCTACAAGAACGCGATCGTGCTGATTACCGACAAGTACGTTCACGACGAGAGCGACTTCGCCGCCGGCGCCGCGGCGGTGCAGCTCTTCAAGACGATCTCTGACAAGGGGTGGCACAACGTCCGCCTGCTGGACGCCACCGGCGATCCCTTCGACGCGGAAAACGTGGCGAAGGACCAGT
This sequence comes from Planctomycetota bacterium, assembly GCA_019347795.1. Classification (GTDB taxonomy): domain Bacteria; phylum Planctomycetota; class Planctomycetia; order Pirellulales; family Pirellulaceae; genus JAHWKS01. The sequence continues at coordinate 3,197 of JAHWKS010000390.1, forward strand.
TCGAGAAGGAGGGCATCACTTCTCTCAAGCAGGGCAAGGCCACCGTTGAGCAGGTTGTCCAGAAAGACGATGAGCCGTACCTGCGCGTGATGACGCCCGTGCCCGTGGTGTTGAAGAAGTGCATCATGTGCCATCCGCACTATGAAGACGCCAGGCCGGGCGAGCCGATCGGCGCCATCAGTTACACGATCCCGATCGAGTAAACGCGGCGCGGGCGTCTCAAATCTTGCGGCGCCGCCAGAATGCGCGGAGGATGAAGAAGAAGGCGGCGCCGCCGGCGGCGAAACCAAAGACCCACGCCATCACAAACCCCGGCTCGCTCTCCGCGGAGAAGGCGAGGAAGCCGGTCGGGAAACACGTCGCCACGAACACGATGATCGCGGCCACCGTGGCCAAGGCGGCCACGCCGAACGATCCCAGAAACGTGACGATCTTCTGCGCCACGTCCATCGGCCGGCCCTGCTGCTTAAGCCGTCCCTGAAGCATCACCGTTCGCACGACCGCGGGAACCGCCGCCGCGGCGAACAACGCGCCCCACCCCGGCGCCTGGGAGAGGATTCCCAGCAGCACGGCCGCGAGCGTGATGATCAGGAACAGCGAGTCGAGCCCGAACGTGCGGGCCGCGCCGGAGCGCACGAACTTGGGCGGGGCGGCGCCCTCTTTCGCCAGCGGCGACTCGTCCGCCGGCGCCGGCGCCTTCAGCGGCGCATTGCACAGCCAGCATTGCGTGCGGCCGGCCGGGTTTTCGGCGCCGCAGTCGCGGCAAGTGATGGCCGAAGTTGGATCGCTCATCCTCAGCCTCCTGCGCTGGTGATACGCTGGGCGAAGTCGTCCGCCAGGGCCTGGGCCCGCCGGACGATCTGGCCGAGCACGACCCCGCACAGGGCCAGGCTGAGGTGGACCATGAACTGCTCGATCGGCGGCACGGCGTGGTCGGGATCAAACCAGACCGGGTCGCTCATGCCCACCACGGCCAGGTAGCCGGCCATGCAGCCCAGCGTGGCGAACCACATCAGCGGCACGCTAAACCGCAGCGCCGCCAACGCCAGCACCAGGAAGTAGATGAAGACGACGGCGCTGTTGGCCTTCGACTGCGTCAAGACCGCCAGCCCCGTCAGCAGGAAGATATCGGCCGCCGTCGCCAGGTACGGCAGCCATCGCGGAAACACTCGTCCGCGGAGGCAAAGGGCGATGGTGATCGCCGCCAGCGTCCACGCGGCCGCCAGCGCCGTCGCCGCGCGGTGGAAAGCATCGGCCCCGGCGTCGCGGTCTGAGAGCAGGTAGTAGTTGGCCAGTTGCAGCCCATAGAAGGCGCCGACCGCGAGAATTCGCAGCAGGTTGGCGCGGCGCTCGCCGTCGAACGCCTGCCATCGCTGCACGATGAACCACTGCCGCTGGTGGGCCTCGACGGGCACGCCGGCCATAGGCGCCTACTCTTCGGGAAGCGCCAGCAAGAGGGCGATGGTCGCCCAACTGCTGGCGGCGATGGAAATGAACTGATCCGCGCCGTGTGGAAACCCGCTCTCGAAATACGTCTGAAACGGATCGCTGCGGCTGACCACCTTCCAGGAGCCGTCCTCAAGCTGCGACTTCAAAAGATACTCGACTCCGCGCTGATAGGCGGAGTCGCTGGGCGAGACGCCGCCGGCCTGCGCCAGCGCCGCCAGCACGGTGGCGGTCGCGTAGGGATCGCTCTCCAACTCCTCCGTCTGCGACCAGCCGCCGTCCTCCCGCTGCTGCGAGAGCAGCGTCTCCGCCGCCTCGCGAATCACGGCTTCCTCGGGCTCCAAGAGCCCCAGCGCCCGCAGACGGAAGACGCGGTCCTCCGTGTCGTCGCCGGTACTGCTAAGCAACCACTCGCGGGCCCCTTCCGTTCGGGCGGCGACGCGCTCCTGTTGCTCGTCGGTCGCGAACGTCCGCAATCCCCGAAGCGCGACGAAGGTAGTCGTGAAATCGCTGGCCTCGGTCGGCGGCCGGCGGCTCGTGCGCTTCCAACGGCCCTCGTCTTTCTGATATTCGAGAAAATACTCCGTGACCGCGGCGGTGGCTTCGTCGGCCTTCCAGCCGCCGGCGTCGAGCGTCCAGAGGGCGTAACCCGCGGTGTCGGCCTTCCCGCCCTGTCCGCGGCCTTTGAGGTACCGCTCCCGGCCGTTCTCCAAGTGCCGGGCGGTGAGCGCGAGGGCCTCCTGTAGATTCTCCTCATCGATCGCCAAGCCGCGGCGGCGGGCCTCCACCAGCGCCAGCGTCGGCAGCGCCTGGTGGTGGCAGGAGAAGCACTCGCGATGGTTGCGGTATTCCTTCGTGCTCGCCTCAAGAAGCGACAGGGATTTCTCCACCGCCGTGCGGATCTCGTCGGACGGCGGCGCCGCCCGGCCGGGCGCCGAGAGGAGCATCGCCCACACGCCGATGATCGCAGCCCAACTTAGATAACCAGCCGATCGCATGATCCAACTCCGAGAGGAGGATGAACTTCGTCCATTGGACCCGCCAATCTGGACCGTTGCAATCCATCGAAGACGGAATCGAACGACTCGCGCCCCGCAAGCCCGTCTTCCGCGAAATCCCGGATTTCGCTAACCTTCCTCGGCTCAAGGCAGAAAGATCGCAGGGAAGTCGATGATCGCCGTTGCCAGGAAACTTGCACCGCGACGTTTTGTCGCACATCGAGGCGAGTGCTTGCGGATCGTCCCGCACCTGGCGGCAGCGGTCGTGCTGGCGGTTCTGGCCGGAGCGGGGCTGGCGGTCGATGTGCGGCTTGTTCCGCTTTGCCAGGAAGGGCACATTCCAGGCGACCTGGCTCGCGTGCTGCGGTGGAGCGAGGTCTTCGCTCACGGCGGCGGCGCGGCGGTGGTGCTTCTCGTCGCATGGACAGATCGGAAG
>JAHWKS010000391.1 GCA_019347795.1 Planctomycetota bacterium
GACGCGTGGCCGACCCTCCCCTCCCCCGTGCGCGCGGGCATCGTCGCGATGGTGAAAGCGGCGGGATGGTAAAGACAGCCGCCCAGAGACGCCGCTCCCGAGAGAATAACCCGTCGTTATTCTGACCTTTGGCTCCGGAGGTCCCCGTGCGTCCAAGACGGCTACGGCCGAAATCCCGTGATTCGCAGGGATTCTTGCAGTTTCGCGAGCCTTCCTCGCTCTGCGAACTGTCCAAATCATAGGCATTTTTCCGCCGTTGGGGAGGGGTTCTCTGACACTTTTCTGACGCCGGGCGCGCTGCTTCGCTTCAACCGAGTTCACCGAACTCTTCCGGACACCGGTACCAAGGTTGCATGGCGCGCGTCGCTTCGGACACACGTCCGACACCGGCAGCGCCATTCGCTCGTCTGCACGGCGGCAGTCTATCACGTGCCCCGTCCATGAAGGCAGTCCCACCCTCGCACGGCCGGCCTTCCGTGTCCAGGTAGTACAAGTCTCCACCTTGGACTCTCCAGGCCGCGATATTCATTGCCACTGCGCCGCCGCGGCTGGAGGCGACGATTACGTCGGGCTTTAGGCATTGATGTCGGGCTTCTGGAAAGCTTCGTCTGTCTGATGCTCATCGCCCGGAAGGCGCCGAGGGCCAAAGAATTGAAGTTGCGTCGCGCGAGGCGGTAAGGATGATGCGGCCGTCGGGCGAGAACGCCGCGGCGGTAAGCGCCTGGCCGTGCCGCTTCAGGGTGAGGATTTCCTTGCCCGTCCCGGCATCCCAAAGTTTCGCGATGTTATCCTCGCCGGCGGTAATCACGCGGCGGCCGTCGGGGGAAAACGCCGCGGCGGTCACCGGGGCCGTGTGGCCTCGCAGCGAGAGTTGCAGTAGGCCGTCGGTTGTCCAGATGCGCGCGGTGTTATCCTCGCCGCCAGCAATCAGACGCTTGCCGGCACGGTCGAATGCCGCAAAGAGGAGCGGACGGCGTTCTTGGGGATTCGCGTAGTGCAGCTCGTGCCCGACCTCCGTCTCGCCGGGAGTCCACAGCCAACTAGCGCCGTCGTCGCCGGCGGTGACGATCTGCGTCGCATCGGGAGAGAACCTCGCGCTGCGGACCGGACCGCGGGGGCGATCGAACACCGCCATGAGTTCGCCGGTTTCCGCGTTCCAAAGGCGCACGGCGCCGTCGGCGCCGGCGGTCGCCACGCGTTCATCGCCGGCGACGGGTGAGAAGGCCACGGAGTGGATCGGCAGTCCCTGGTGAGCATCGGTGAATTGCCGGATGACGTGAGCGGAGGCGACATCCCAGACTTTCGCGGTCCCGTCCAACGACGCCGTCGCCACACGGTCCCCCCCGGGCGAAAAGGCCGCCGAGGTGAGCACTCCGTTGCGGCTGAACGTGCGGGTCTTGCGGCCGGTCTGCACGTCCCACAACCGGGCGTGGTTGCCGCCGACCGTCAGGAGTTCGTCCCCACCGGGAGTGAATGCCATCGACCACACTTCGCCGATGTAGGCTTGCGGAGTCCACGGCTCCCCGGACGCCGTTGTGGGCCGTGCCGTGGCTCGCGGTCCCGTGGTGAAGGTGTAGCGCCGCAGGCGGCCGTCGCGAAAGGCGACGATGGCCGTCTCGCCATCAGCGGCGAGCACAGCGGCTTCGGCGGGCGTCGCTTCCTCGTTCAGCACGTCGGATGTGGCGGCGACGAGCGACCACCGATGGACCAGCCCCGCCGCGGTCACGGTCAGCGCCCATCGGCCGTCGCGAGAGAGGCCCAGCGACTTGACCGAGTCGGCGTGCTTGAGCGTCAAGTCGAGCAGCTCTTCGCCGGTGGATGTGTCCCAGCGGCCGACGCTGTTGTCCTCGCTGGCGGTGAGGAGCTGCCCGCCGCCGGGAAGAAAGCGAATGGCGGTGATGGCGTGGCCGGGGGTGTGGCCGCGAAGCTGGCGGAGCTCGCGCCACGAGTCGCCGTCGCGCCGCCAGAGAATGCACAGGCCGCGCGAGTTGCCGCTGGCCAGCATTTGATCATCGGGAGAAACCGCCAGCGCCGTCGCCTCGCCGTTATGGCCTGCCAAGGCGTCTAAGAGGGCGCCCGTCTTCGAGTCCCAGACCTTGACGAGCGGATCATCGCTGCCGGTGATGAGGAGCCGTCCGTCGTGCGTGACCGCGAGGGCGCCGCGGCGTCCGGTTCCGCGAAGGGCCGAGCTTCCCTGAAACGGCTCCTGCCCGCCCGAGGCACAGTTCCACTTCCGCACCGTGTTGTCTCCGGAACTGGTAGCCAGCGTGCGGCCGTCGTTGAAGAAGACGGCGCCCAAGACGAGGAACTCGGGCCCCTCGTTCAGCGTGATCGGCTCTCCGCCCTCCACCGGCCAGACCTTGGCGACGCGGTCCCGGCCTGCCGTGACCACGCGGTCCCCCGAGGGCGAAAACGCCGCCGAGAGCACGGCGTCCTCGTGACCGGCCAGCGCCCGCTCCTCTTCATAGTTGGTGACGTCCCATACCTTCACTACGGCGTCGTATCCGCCGGAGACGACCATCTGTCCCTCCGCCCACGAGTCGCACGAGCGGACCCACCCGCCGTGCCCGCGCAGCGTGCGGAGCGGCTTGGACGCCGAATCGTCGGACAAATCCCAAACCTTCACTGAATTATCGTGGGCGGCGCTGACCAGGCGCCGGCCGTCGCGCGAAACGCGCAGTGCGTGGACGGCGGCGGTATGTCCGCTGAGGGTGCGCAGTTCGGGGTTGGGAAAGATCGCCTCGCGGTCGGGAAGCGGCTCGTCGCCACTCAGCACGTCCAAGGTCGCGTAGTCGTACGGCCGCAGATCGTCCGGGTCCCAAAGCAGAATGTTCTTATCGTAGCCCGCCGAGACGATCCGCTCGGCGCCGCTTTCATCCGGCGGCGTGAACGCGGCGGCGTACACCGGACCTTCATGGCCGAAGAAGCGGAGCGGCTTTTCGTCGGCGCCGACGCGCCACACCATCACGACGCGGTCTTCTCCCCCGGTAACGACGCGGCTCTCGTCGTACGAGAACGCCGCACAATGGACCGGGTCGTGGTGTCCCCGCAGGGCCTCCATCTGCCGCCCCTCTTGCCAGTCCCAAAGTCGGGCGGTGAAGTCTCGCGAAGCGGAGAGGATCCGCCGGCCGTCGCGGGAGAACGTCACGCTCAGCACGTCGTCGAGATGACCCGTGAGGGACTGGACCGGCGTCGCGGGCGGATCGCCGCTCACATCCCAGACCTTGATCCCCCCGGCGCCCGCGGTGGCGGCGTAGGCGCCGTCGCGGGAGAATGCGACCGCGTACACGGGACCGCCGTGGTCCAGCGAGACCGCATGCTCCGCCGCTTCGCCCCGCCACACCGGTCCCATCTCCCACAGGCGCACCCTGCCGGAGAGTCCGCCAGCGATCATGCGGCGGCCGTCCTCGGACACGGCGACGGCCTCCAGACGCTGGCCCGCGTCCAGCGTGGCGAAGTCGCGACTGGTGAGGAACATCAGCCGGCCCCACTCCCAATGGCGGAGCTGGGCTTTGCTCGGCGTCGCCTCCGGCCGCGCGTAGCCGGCCAGCAGCGAGCGAGCGGTGTCGAAGGCGTTATCGGCGATCATCTGGTCGGCCAGGCCGATCTGGGCGACGTATCCCTGCCGCTCCTCCTCAGCCCGCGCCCTTTCAGCCGTCCCTTGGGCTATTTTCGCGTCGTCTCGGGCCGATTCGGCCTGCGATTGCGCGCAGAGTGCGGCTTGCTTTTCCTCTTCCACCTGAGCGTTCGCCGTCTCGAGTGCAGTGACTTGGGACTTGATGGTGTCCTGGGCGCTTTTCAGATTGCCAACGGTGATCTCCAACTCCTTACTTTTCTTGACGGCCGTCCTTTTGGCCGCAATCTCCTGATTGTGGCGGCGATTGATCTCAAAGAGCGAGCCCACCACGATGACGAAGATCAAAGCCAACAGGCCGGCCGTCATTCGCCGGGCGGTCCGCAGCCGCTGCTGCCGGGCGTCCCGCTCGTGCTGCGCCGCTTCCAGCCGTCGCCGCAACTCCGCGTGTTCCGGCTCGCCGGCGTCCAAGAGAGAAAGCCCCAGGTCGAAGTCGCTGTTGGCCAGCGCACGCTCGGCGTACTCCCACTGCACTAGCGATAGGCCGAGCCGGGCCTCCTCGTTTTGATCCCACAGCGCCACGGCCTCCTGATAAGCAAACATCGCGCGGGCGTAGTCCTGGTAGTCGCCGGTGCGATGCGCTTGTTGCAGGTCCTCGGCGGCGCGGTGCGTCAGCGCGAGGCTTTGCGAGTGCGATTGATACGCCCGCAGCGCCGCTTGAAAGTCCTGTACGGCGGCGTAGCGGTCGCGCGGATGCGTGGACATCGCCTGGAGGGCGATCTCGAGCAACTCCCCCCCCGCCTCCGTCGGCACGATGTCGTTGCGGGCGGCGGCGCGGAGGCACTCCATCACGTCGCGGCCGGTGTGGGGCGGATCGCCCGTGACGATCTCGTAGAGGATGGCGCCCAGCAGGTACACGTCGGCCGCGGGGCCGATCGCATCGAGCGGGCCGGTGGCCATCTCCGGCGCCATGTAGGCCGGCGTGCCGCCCATGCCCGTCGAGCTGCCGATGCTCCCGGACTTGGAGAACGTCCGCGTCGGAAGCGCGATGCCCCAGTCCATCACCAGCACTTCGCCGAAGTCGCCGAGCATCACGTTCTCGGGCTTCAGGTCGCGATGCACGACGCCGCGGGCGTGGGCGAAGGCGACGGCGTCCGCCACCTTCATCAAGATCTCCAAGTTCTCCGCCTGCGGCTTGGCGCGGACGACCTGGCTCCACGGGACGCCTTGCACCCGCTTCATGGAATAGAACAAGGCGCCCCGCTCATCGCGCCCCACGTTGTAGATCGGGACGATGTTCGGATGGTCCAACTCTCCGGTGACGACCGCCTCGGCGAGGAATTTCTCCTGTTCGACGTCCTCGCCTCGACTGGCGTCGCGGAGGGCCTTGAGGGCCACGGTGCGGTCGATCGATCTTTGCTGCGCGGCGTAGACCACGCCCACGCCCCCTTCGCCGATCACGTCGAGCAGGACGTAATCGGCGCCCGGCGCCTCGCGGGCCACGCAATGCGTGCGGATCATCAGGTTCGAGGGCGCGGCGGCCGAGAATTGCTCCGCCTTGAGCGTCATGAGCGGCGTGCGGCTGGCTGCGGCGTTCTCCCACATCGCCGTGACCTGCCGCTCCTCGTCGGGGGAAAGGTCGCGAGGCTGGACCGTGCGGCTGAGGGGGGCGGAAACCGACGCCGTCAATCGCGACGAAGCCGGCGGAGTCGCGGCAACCTCCTCGGACCGGGCGGCGCTTGGCGGCTCGCTAGGCGGAGCGGCCCAGGCGCCTTCCTGTTCGACGACCGTTTGCAGAATCTCCTGGTACGAGCGGGGCGCCTCCTCCGCCGAAGCCGCGGAATCTTCGGCCGCCGCGGTCCCTTCCCACGACAGAACTCCATAGCAGCGGGGACAGCGGCCCTGGGCCAGGTCGGCGTCGCGCAATTCAGCGTTGCAGAAGGGGCAGTTCAACATGAGCGACGAAGTTTGGCGAACGATGGATTACCGACTGCCGCGGAGACGGCGGATGATCCGAGCGGCCTTGCTCGCCGCAACGCGCGGCGTCACCTCTGCGCGTCGCCGCTTCTCTCGCCGGCGGCGGGCCGCGGCGACTCGGCCCCAGACCGCGACGGAGGCGATTGTCATTCCCGCCGCGGAGGCGCCTTCGGAAGTTGCGGCGGAGTCTTGTCCGTCACCGGGCGCCGGCGGGAGATCGGGCGATTCTTCCGGCAATTGGCCCTCCTCCAGCCACTGCTTCGCTTCGGGGGACAACTCGACGTGCGGAGTCTGCTCCACGCCGGAGGGATCGTAGAACTTACCTTCACGCACCTGGCCTTCGATCACTTCCAGCCGATCGCCGTCGCGACGCACGAGGTAAATCTGGTAGCGGTCGTTTGGAAGCAACTGGAAGAGTCCCGGCAGGTTCGCCAGCACTTTGACCGGGAGCTTGCGGACTTCCACTTCCATCACGCCTCCCTGGTCGTCGATCGTCATCAAGACATTAAGCGAGAGGTACAT
>JAHWKS010000392.1 GCA_019347795.1 Planctomycetota bacterium
ACAGCACTTCAGCGGGCAGACGCCGGGCAATCGCCGGGCTGAAGTTCCGCTCGTCCTAACTGTTGGTCTCATTGGAAGTCATCGATAGCTGTTAGGCCTGGCTGCGGGCGTTCTCGCGGTGATGCCATTTCATATGGTAGCCGTGATCCCTGAAGCCCTCCTCCAGGTAGTCAAGCAAGGCGGCGTTGCTCGGCGGGTTGGCCAGATTCATATCATCGGGCGGATCAATAATTCCCGCGCCGAAGTACTCGGCCCAGACCCGGTTGACGAACACGCGGGCGAAATAGGGGTTGTCCTTGCGGCGCATCCAGTCCATCAGCGCCTGGCGCGGATCCTCGTCCGCGTCGAGATCGATGTCCCTGCCGCCAAGGACGCGCGGCGCGACGGGGTCGGGGACCTCTTCGACGCGGCCCTTTTTCCCGACCCGCGCGCCCGCCTCGGCGAGGAAGACCTCCAACCAAGGGACAACCTGCCCCTGTTGCGCCCGACGAAGCCGCGCCCGCACACGTTGCGACTGGTTGCCCTTGTCCCCCAGCTTGTCGAGCATCTGCTGGTACGTCTTGCGATCGTCAGGAGGGATGCCGAAGCCGATCCGGTTAAAGAGCGCCGTGAACCCCTGGAAGTCTTCCTGGGTCCACTGGTCGAACGGATGCTTGTGGCACTGCGCACACTCGATTCGCACGCCGAGGAAGGCGTAGCTGAAATTCAAGGCCCGCTCTTCCGGCAGGCGGAGGCTGCGCTTGGCCCAGTAATAGGGCATCGTGTCCCGGGCGGTGAAGTCGGCGGGGTCCTCCGCGCGGTAGTACGCCGACTCCTCCTCGACGTAATCCCGGTAACTCGCGCCCCGCGCCCGGCTGCGCCCCAGGACGATTCCCTCCACCAACTGGTCGTACCCGACGTTCTCCCGCACGCGCCTCGCGATCCACTCGTACCAGTGCCGGGCGTATTCCTCCGGAGGCGCCTGGTCCTCAAAGTGAGTCGGCGAGGCGCCGGTGATCTCGCACAGTTGCGTGGTCCAGCGGGCGACGTAGGTCGGCCGCTCCAGCAGCTCCTCAATCTTCCTGGCCCGTTTCCCGGGCGACGTGTCGGCGAGGAAGGTCTCAATCTCCTGCGGCGTCGGCAACGCGCCTGTCATGTCGAGGCTGACGCGGCGGAGAAACTCGGCGTCGGAGCAGATCTCCGACGGCACGATTCCCAGCTTGCGCAGCTTGGCGACGATCAATTCATCGATCTTCGTCGGCGTCGGCACGTCGGGATATTGGGGACCGATGCGCTCGGACACCGGCCGCAGAACCGGAGCGACCGCCACTCCGCTGTCGTAGAAGGCGATGATGTGCGTGTCCCCTCGCTCCTTGCTCGTCACGACGCCGTCGCCGTCAACCTCGGCAATTGACTCATCGTTCGTCTGATACCGGCACAGCGGCGTAACGTCTTCCACCGACCCGTCAGACCATTCGGCGAACACACGAAGAGCCGCGCGCTCGCCGGCGCTGGAGAAAACGATCTCGCGCGGCGCCGCCGTCAGATTCACCAACTTGGGAGCATTGGGCTCGACGCCGCGAGCGCCCGATTCGATCCACCGCCGGATCAGATGGAATTGCCAACTGCCGGGCTCGAACCGCTGGCCGCCGCCGTGCTCGTCCCCGTGCGTCGGCTTGTAGAGCATCAGGCTGCCGGCGGGGTCGGCGACGTCGGCCCGCGGCGCTTCGCCGCCCGTAAGCGCCTCGTGGTCGGCATGGTAGTCGTATCCGAAGAGCGAGAGTCGGAAGCCCCCCTGGCCCTGGAACGAGCCGTGGCAGGCCCGTCCGTTGCACCCGAGCCGGCCCAACAAAGGCACGAGATGGCGCCTGAAATCGGGAACCTCCTGGGCGCCGGCGGCCCGGTATCGTTCGTGTGCCGGGCTGATCGCTTGCGCCGCGGCGGTCAAATCTTCCGAGCGGACGATTCCTGCGCCCGTCGTCCACAAGCTCAGAAGCATCAGGGCAATCAGAGCACGTGACCCGGCGCCGGACCTTGGTTCACATCGGCTCGGTCTTCGCATGAGGTTCTCCCCCTCCGAGCAGGATCGACCTTCTTTGTAGAAATAGATGCGCGAGCTACCGAATCTATTGCCGCTTGTGCCGGACTTTCGAGAGTCCCGGAGCCTGACGATCCAATAAGCCAACGCCAAACGCAGGTCGGCCGCTCCTCGCTCAGCCCGCCGCCGCATTCATCAATGATTTTTTATGATTGCGGGCGGCGGATGTCAACGGTCACCGCGATCGCAAAGTTCCCAACGATCGCCGCACAAATCGCCCTCTTCGATTCCCCCGCCGCCCGATCGCTCCTCTTGGAGGCTCGCGTTTGATTTGCCATAATGTGCGGCTTCGGCGAAGGTTGCGCAGCGTTCCCGGTGAACGCTCACAATAGAACATCCCCAGCGAAGGAGCCTCCATGTATAAGAGTCTGGCGCCCCAGGCAATCGGCGTTTCGGGTCGGCAGAGCGAGCTGATCGAGATGGCCCTCACCTATGGGTTCAAGGGCATGAACGTCGACATGCGGGAGTTCGCGCGGAAGGTGGCCAACCGCGGGATGGACGCCGCCGCACGCTACATGCACAGCGCCCAGGTCCGGCTCGGGTTCCACGTGAGCGGCTTTGAGCTGCCGGTCCGCTGGGCCGACGACGAGGCGGCCTACAAGCAAGACATGGAGAAGCTGCCGAAAACCGCCGAGGTGGCCAAGTCCCTCGGCGCCCAGGGCTGCTATGCCTACGTGCTCCCGGCCAGCGACGGACTTCCCTACCACGAGTGCTTCGCCTTCCACCAGCAGCGGCTGGGGCCGGTGGCCAATGAGTTGGCCAGGCATGACATTCAGCTCGGCCTGGGCTTCTATTCCACCCCCGCCCGGCGGAAAGACAAGAAGTACGAGTTCATTTACGAGGTCGAGCCGTTCCTGAAGCTGATCGAAACGCTGGGCGTGGCGAACGTGGGTGTGGTGGTCGATTTATGGCACTGGCATTTCGGCGGAGGGACGCTCGATCAGATCAAGCAGTTGAAGGCGGACCAGGTCGTCAACGTGCGGCTGGCGGACGTCGCCGAGGACGTCGATCCCGCCAAACAGACCGATGAGCAACGGCTGCTGCCCGGGAAAACCGGCGTGATCGACTCCGCCGGCGTGCTTCGCATCCTGGGCGAGATGGAATACGCGGGCCCGGTCACCCCCTACGCCAACGTCCGCCTTTCCTCCACCGGCCTGACCCGCGACCGCATCGTTCGCCTGGCGGGCGAGGCGGTGGACGCCGTGTGGCAGGAAGCCGGCTTGAACCGCCACGGCCGCCTCGCCCCGGATGAGGACGAAGACCTCGTCGGCGCCGCCGTCGGCGCGGAAGAAGAGGAGGAATTCACGCCTCCCATCGAGGAGGGAGAAGAAGGAGAGTGAGTCCGGCGTCAGCGACGCGGCTCTGAAGAACGGAAGCAATCAGCGGCGGGGCGCGCCACGCGCGCCCCAAGTCGGAAGGATCCATGTTCCACTACGACGGGGGGCTGAAACTCACGCGAATCGATCTGGCGATCGATTTCTGCCGCCGTCAGCCGCGCGGATTTATCTCGCACGCTCATGCCGATCATATCGGCCGGCATGAGCTGGCCTTCTGCACGCCCGCGACGTCGCGGTTCTATCAGCACCGGCTGGGACCGCGGCAAGTGAGGGAGATGCCGTACTTCCAGCCGTTGAACTGGGAAGGCTTCCGCCTGACGGCGTTCCCCGCCGGCCACATCTTCGGCTCGGCGATGCTCCTGGCCGAGGACGGCGGACGCAGCCTCCTCTACACCGGCGACTTCAAGCTCGGCGAGTCGGCCACCGCCGACCCGGCCGATCCGCCGCGGGCCGACGTGCTGGTGATGGAGAGCACCTTCGGCGATCCGCAGTACCGCCTCCCGCCGCGGCAGCGGGTGATCGAGCAGCTTCTGGACGTAGTGCGCGACGCGCTGGACCGCGGCTTCACGCCGGTCCTTCAGGCCTACGTGCTGGGGAAGGCCCAGGAGGTGACGCGGATTCTCACCACCGCGGGAATCCCCGTCCTCCAGCACCCGGCGATCTACGCCGTGAGCCGCATTTACGAGGCATGCGGTTGCTCGCTGGGCGCCTGCCGCGAGTACCCGGGGCGCCCGCTCCCGGACCACGCCGTGGTGATTCCGCCCGCGGGACAGCGTGTGGCGCGGCTGGAAGGCATCCGCCGCAAAGTTACGATCGCCGTGAGCGGCTGGGCCGCCGCGCCGCGCACGCGGCGCTGGCTCAAGGCCGAGCACGCCTTCCCGCTCTCGGACCATGCCGATTACGACGAGCTGCTGGAGCTTGTGCGCCGCGTTGCGCCCGGCGTCGTCTACTGCACCCACGGGCCGGAGTCCTTCGTCGCCCGGCTTCAGAAACTCGGCTACGACGCCCGCGTCCTGGGGAAGCCGCACCAGAAGCGGTTGTTTTAGGCAATTGACGATTTCGGTGCTCCGCGAACGCGGCTCTTGCGAATCGGGGGCTCCTCGGCTCTACTGAGGGTGTTGCTTTCCTAAGCGGGACATCGATCTTGTCTCGTCCCGTCACGTGTCTCTCATTTGCGATTCTCCCCATGTCTGATCAAAGCGAAGGCTCCGCGCCTGCGGAGTCTCAAACCATCGACTCGCGTCTTAAGCCACGGCGGCTGCGACCGGCCGTGCTCATTGTTTGTGCGGTGGTGGGCGTGGTGATTGGGGCCGGGGCGGTCGTGGCGACGCAGCATTTCAGCGGCTTGAGGTCTTACGGGGGACCGCCGCTGCGGAAGTGGAACGATGCTCCCTTCATCACTACGCCCGACGACGTGGTGGAGAAGCTGCTGGACGTGGCCGAGGTGAAAGAGGGAGAGTTGCTCTACGACCTGGGCTGCGGCGACGGCCGGATCGCCATCGCCGCCGCCAAGCGCGGGTGCCGGGCGAAGGGGTACGACATCGACGCCGATCTGATCCGGCAGTCGCGCGAAAATGCCCGCGAGGCGGGGGTGGAGGACCTCGTGGAATTCGAGCAGCGGGATGTCTTCACCCTCGACCTCAGCGACGCGGACGTAGTGGCAATCTACCTCCTGCCGCAGTATCTGCAGCGGCTCATGCCGCAGTTCGACGAGATGCGTCCGGGAACGCGGATCGTCGCGCACGACTTCTTCATCGAAGGCGTGCCGCACGACAAAGAGATCATATTCGTCAGCGAAGAGAGCCGCCGCGAGCATAACCTCTACTACTGGAGGACGCCCCTGGACACCACCAACATGAAGCCCCTCGCGCCGTTCATCTACGAGTAGAGACGAAGGGGTTAGAGGGAGTGACCGCTCACTGGCGGACGGATGACGCACGGTGTATGCTCTTCGTGTTTCCGTTCGTTCGCTTGGGAGCCGCTTCATGGAATACCGCATTTCGGGCGAAATCGCGCAGACGGCCACGTTTGAGATGGATGCCGGCGAGACGCTGTGGGCCAGCAAAGGCGCCATCGTCACGTACAGCCGGGGCATCGATTGGGACCTGAAGATTCCCGGAGGACTGGGCGGGGCGATCAAGCGGTCGCTGGCCGGTGAGGGGATCGCGCTCACCTACGTTCAGTCGCGGCAGGACAAGCAGCGGATCGTGCTTTCGGCCAATGCCCCGGGGCACATCGCCGTCTGGGACTTGCAGGTTGGCGGACCGGTGCTGGCCACCCGCGGCGCCTTTCTGGCGGCCTGGGGGTCGAACCTCGACATCACCGCCACCGTGGCCCGCCGGGCGGGAGCGGCCATCTTTGGCGGCGCCGGATTGTTTCTCCAAAAGGTGAGCGGCGTGGGGAAGGTGCTCGTGCACGGCAGCGGAGATTTCCTCGATCACGACCTGGCCGCGGATGAAGAAATCCTCGTGAGCACGGGCAACCTGGCGGCCTTCTCCGAGCAGGTCGATTACAACATCCGCGGCGTCGGCGGACTCAAGAAGATCGTCTTCGGCCGGGAAGGCATTTTCCTCACCAAGCTTACCGGCCCGGGCAAGGTAATGCTGCAATCGCTCAAGCGCGGCCTGGCAACGGCCGCCCGTCACGCCGGAAGCG
>JAHWKS010000393.1 GCA_019347795.1 Planctomycetota bacterium
ACTCCCGATCTAGTCAGGCGACTTAGCGCTGACAAATTAACGTCCGTGTGGCGCTGTTCGATGGGGCCCACGTCCATCACGAGCCGGCGCACCGCTGGTTGGCCACGACTGCGGCGCCATCGTGGGCGACGTGTCCGCTCACCGAGAACGGCCTAATCCGCGTATTAAGCAACCCCGCATATCCGACCGTTGCAGCGACCCCAGAAGAAGCGGCCTCCCGTCTGAATGCCGCGTGCGGCCAGCCGGGGCACGAGTTTTGGAGCGACGACCTATCGCTTTGCGAGACGTCCCGTTTCGACCTTTCAAAGATTAGCGGCCATAAACAGATCACGGACGTTTACCTGGCAGGGTTGGCCGTGCATCGACGAGGTAGGTTGGCGACGTTCGACGCAAACATCCCACTCGTCGCACTGGTCGCAGCGCCAGCAGACGTCGTCGAATTGATTCCGACCACTTGATTCGGCCTGTGCTCCACGCCAGCCAAATTACTCTCCGCGAGTCTGCTCGAAGTAGAAGACGCCCTTCTTGTTCGAGACGACCACGTCCAGCAGATCGTCGCCGTTCACGTCGGCCACTTGGAATTGGGTGCCGATGCCGCTGTCGTGGTCGAACTGATGGCGGATCCATCGCGGACGGCCGTTCTCGCGGGTCAGCTCAAACCAGTGGATCACCGCAGGCTGGTCGCCGCCGGGGTCGCGCCCGCCATGGGCCCACCATCGCTTGCCGGTGACAAAGTCCTGAAGGCCGTCTTCGTTGATGTCCGCAAAGCAGACTGAGTGCGTCTGCGAGAAGGAGTCGTCGATGGCGTGCTTCTCCCATTTGCCGGGGGCGACCTGCTCGTGCCACCAGACGCCGAAGGCGTGGGGGCTGCTGTTGAGCACGTCGTTGTCGCCGTCGCCGTCGAAATCGTACACGTGCATGTGGGCGCAGGCGCCGAACGCCACCGGATGAAACTTCCACGGCGCCTCGCCGGACGAGGCGGGCGCCTCCCACCAGCCGTCCGCGCAAAGGATGTCCTTTCGCCCGTCGTTGTTCACATCCCCGGCGCCCAGGCCGTGCGAATACTTCTTCGTTCCCGGGGCGCCTTGCTCCGAGATCGGATGCAGAATCCACGGCTTCGTGGGATCCTCCGCGGGCGTGGCGTACGCGATTTGCCGCTCGGGCCCGTCGGGCTGCTTGGGATCGGGCGAGAAAGCAAGAAGCAACTCCCGCTGCCCGTCGCCGTCGAGGTCGAGGTAATCGGGGCTCTCGTTGTTGGTGACAGGCGTGACGGTATGACGGGTCCAAGTCTCTAAGTCCCTTTTCGCGCCCGGGTTCTCGAACCACCAGGTGGGCGTGCCGGGGAAATCGACGATCATGATGTCGGGCCAGCCGTCCCGGTTCAGATCGTCGGCGAAGACGCAGAACGCATTGCTGTACCCTTTCGGGTCATACTTCGGCGCCTCGTCGGTGATGGCGTGCATCTTCCAGTCCGGGGCCTCGTACCACACATACCCGGCGGCGATGTCCTTTTTTCCATCGCGATTGAAGTCGGCCACCGCAACTCCCTCGCTGCGGAACGTTCCATCAAGCTGCGTCTTGCGGAAGCCGATATTTGCATCCTCACCCCGGAGATGATTCTGCGCGGCAACTAACGCGAAGGAGAAAACACTCCAGACAGTGATTCGTCGGAACATAGATGAACGTCCTCGAAGGAAAATGGCGGGCAAAGCACCTGCCATTGTAGACAGCTACGTCGGCAGCGTGTCCCCCGGCGTCAAGGCATCGATTTCCTCGAAGGTCAGTATGCGACATTTCCGCGCCAGCCGCGACCAAAGCTTATCGCGAAATGGCTGGTCCGCGGTAGCTCGAATCTCGCAATGTCCGGGATCCTCATCGGTTGGGCACGCAACAACCTGCCAGCCAAGCGTGACAACATCCGCGACTCGAATCCGGCACACGGTAAAGTCCCCCGGCTCAAGCCCTTGATTGCGAACGAGAGCCAGCAACTGCTGGGGACTTGTGGTCAGCAGCCGAGAGCAGGAGGAGCCCTCCTCGTTCAGATGCTCCCGATTCTTGATTGCGAAACTTGTCGCCCTCTCCGAACCGTCGGGCATTGCGAGGATGCAGTTCGGCTGAATCTTACTGATGCGTTTCAGAATGATCTCGTCGAGAGGAACCTGCTCGGGTGCGTTCATGTCGCCGCTGGTCCCGCGCCGTGCGAGTTACCCATCCGCGAGGAGCTTCGAGAGCCGCCGTCCGTCTCGCGTTTCCCCATCATGATCGCGCTGGGGCGCCTGTTCATCGACGTACGCAAACCGCAATACTCCGTCGGGATGCACCTCCACATCAAGGCTTCGCTGTCCGTCGTCCCAACACAGTCCGACGTTTCCCGAGGGGGTCGCAGTTATGGCCGGCGCCTCAATTGCGGCGTTCCGAGCTAATTCCATCAAGAGCTGTTTGGCGTGTTCGATCGATTGTCGCTCGATCGGCGCGGCGCCGTAACTGTCCCAATTCGCGCCAACGCCGGCAAGCGACTCCGCCTTACCAAGGCAGGCGCCCAGCCAAGGCGCCACCGTTTGTGGAATCGACGTATCATGAGGAGAATTCACGGCATAACTCCAAAACGCTTCATCTATCCTACTTCTCCGGCGGTCGCCCGACAATCGTCCCATCATCCCATTCACCCCATGGCGCCCCAAAATTGACGCCCGCTCGCTGCCGGGTCATACTGGCGCCAACGGTTTCCAGCGACGATTCGTTCATCCTCGGAGGAGTGCACCATGATCCGCTTTGCTGCCATGGCGGCGGCCGCCGCCGGGTTGCTGTCGGGATTCGCCCTCGCGGCGGAGCGGCCGAACATCTTGTTCATTATGTCGGACGATCACGCCTATCAGGCGATGAGCTGTTACGGCAGCAACCGCAACCAGACGCCGAACCTCGACCGGCTGGCGAAGGAGGGGATGCGGTTCGACCGGGCGTTCGTGACCAACTCCATCTGCGGCCCGTCGCGGGCGGTGATCCTGACCGGCAAGTACAGCCACCTGAACGGCTTCGCCCGCAACGGCCAGACCTTCAATGGCCGACAGCAGACCGTGGCGAAGCTCCTGCAGAAGGCGGGCTACCAGACGGCGGTGATCGGCAAATGGCACCTGGGGAGCGACCCGACGGGGTTCGACCACTGGCACATCCTCATCGGGCAGGGGCCGTACTACAACCCGCCGATGCTCATGCCCGAGGGGCGCGTAAATCACACCGGCTACACGACCGACATCATCACCGATCTGACCCTGGACTGGCTCAAGGAGAAGCGCGATCCGGAGAAGCCGTTCTTCCTCGTGTACCAGCACAAGGCGCCGCACCGCGACTGGCAGCCGGCCCCGCGGCACCTGGATAAGTACGACGACGCGACGATTCCCGAGCCGGAGACGCTCTTCGACGACTACAGCGGCCGCACCCGGGCTGCGAAGATGCAGAAGATGACCGTCGCCGAGCACCTCACCGATCGCGACCTCAAGCTCATCACGCCCGGCAACCTCAAGGAAGACCAGGAAGCCGCGTGGCGGGCGGCGTACGAGCCAAAGAACGAGGCGTTCCAGGCGGCCGACCTCAAGGGGAAAGACCTCGTGCGGTGGAAGTATCAGCGGTACGTGAAGGATTATCTGCGCTGCGTGGATGCAGTGGATGAGAATGTCGGCCGGGTGCTGGATTACCTCGATCAGTCGGGCCTGGCGAAGAACACAGTCGTCTTTTACACGTCGGATCAAGGCTGGTATCTCGGCGAGCACGGCTGGTACGACAAGCGGTGGATGTACGAGGAGTCATTCCGCACGCCGCTCTTGGTCCGCTGGCCAAGCCATACGCAGCCGGGGAGCACGAGCGATGCAATGGTGCTGAACCTCGACTTCGCCCAGACATTCCTCGACATTGCCGGCGCGGAGCAGCCCGACGATATGCAAGGCCGCAGCTTGAAGCCGATCCTCGCGGGGCAGACGCCCGACGATTGGCGCGACTCGGTCTATTATCACTACTACGAGTTCCCCGGCGCCCACAGCGTGCAGAAGCACCTTGGGGTCCGGACCGACCGCTATAAGCTGATCCACTTCTATGAGCTGGACGAGTGGGAGCTGTTCGACCTGGAGAAGGACCCGCACGAGCTGCAGAGCGTCTACGACGACCCCGCCTACGCCGACGTGGTGAAAGAGATGAAGGCGGAGCTCGAGCGGCTGCAGGAGAAGTACCAGGACGACGGGACGGTCGTGCAGTTCGAGAATCCCACGTCGAAGAAGAAGCGGTCGGACAAATAGTCGGATTTGTTCACGAGAGGGCGAGGGAGTAGAATCAGATAGAGTAAAGCTGCTTTCGAGGAGTTTGCCCGATGCCGCATATCGTGATCGACGATGACGCCGTTCGTACTCTTGCCGCCGCGCGCGAAAAAGTGGAGGTTCGCGACCGCAAGGGGCAAATCCTCGGGTACTTGCCGCCGCTTTGCACCGAGGAAGATATTACCATTTGCATGCAGCGTCTTGCGTCCGACGCTCCACGCTACACAACGGAACAGGTTCGTGAGCATTTGCGTTCGCTTGACCAGAAATGATCCGCTACACCGTCGTTTGGGAAGAGGACGCCCTCGATGAGTTGGCGGAGATTTGGATGACCGCAGTTGACCGAAGCGCAGTTTCGTCAGCTTCCGACGGAATCGATGCAAAACTTGCCGAAGATGCTCACCTTAAGGGCGCCTCCGTCCACGAGGGACTTCGGTCGCTAATTTCGCCCCCGTTGCGAGCGCACTTTAGCGTGCGTCAAGCTGATCGAGTTGTTGAAGTGCTCCGCGTGGACCGCATATAGCACGTGGCGATGCCTCGCTGGCAATTCTGGATCGACGTCGGCGGGACGTTCACCGACTGCTTCGGCCTTCGCCCCGACGGCGTCCTGCTGCGGAATAAGGTGCTCAGCAGCGGCGTGGTAAAAGGCGCGGTGGGGGAAGGCTCTACGGCAGAAGCGATCGCGGATCCGGCGCGACAGTCGGATCCGCTCGACTTCTGGACCGGCTATCGCCTCCGCCTGCTCGACGGGCAAGGCGCCGTCGTCGCGGAATCCGCGATCGCACATTTCGACCACGCTCGCGGCGTTTTCAAACTCGACTCCCCGCTTGCGGTTTCGCCGCATCCGGCGCAGCCGTACGAGCTGACTTCCGGCGAAGAAGCCCCCATTCTCGCGATCCGTTCTCTCTTGGGCCTCCCGCTCGACACGCCGATCCCGCGCTGCACGGTCCGGCTCGGAACCACCCGCGGGACGAACGCCTTGCTCACCCGCCGCGGCGCCAAGACGGCGCTTATCACCACTCGCGGCTTCGGCGACATTCTGCACATCGGCTATCAGAATCGTCCGCGGCTGTTCGACCTGGCGATCAAGAAGCCGCCGCCGCTGTTTACAGCGGTCGTCGAGATTGACGAACGCGTCACCGCCGGCGGCGAGGTGCTCCGCCCGCCCGATCCGAACGCAATCCGTGCCGCACTCGAGCCGCTGCGAGAACACGGAATCGAGTCGCTGGCGATCTGCCTCATGCACGCGTGGCGGTTTTCGGCGCACGAGGAGCTGATTGAACAGGTCGCCCGCGATATCGGTTTTGAAGAGATCAGCCTCTCCAGCCGAACGGCGCCGGTCATCAAGATCGTCGCCCGCGGCGACACCACCGTGCTGGACGCGTATCTCAACCCGGTGCTGCGGCGATACGTCCAGCGGCTCCGCAACTCGCTGGACGCCGCGGGCAAGAGCGAGCTGCGATTGTTAACCTCCGCCGGCGGCTTGGTGGACGCCGATCACTTCGTGGGGAAAGACAGCATCCTCTCCGGCCCGGCGGGCGGCGTGGTCGGCTTTTCGCGAGCGGCCCAGGCCGCTGGATTCTCCCGGGCCATCGGCTTCGATATGGGAGGCACCAGCACCGACGTCTCGCGGTTCGACGGCCGGTTCGAGCTGGAGTACGAGACGGAGAAGGCCGGTGTCCGCCTCGTCGCTCCGATGATGGCCATCGAAACGGTGGCGGCCGGCGGCGGCTCGATCTGCCGCTTCGACGGCGTGAAGCT
>JAHWKS010000394.1 GCA_019347795.1 Planctomycetota bacterium
CACCCCACTCAACCTCCGAACCACCAGCAACTTCGGAACAGCGCACCCGGCTCGACGAATCGGCAAATTGATTGACGCAGAGCCGGCGGTGCGATATCCTGGAGTAGCCAATAGTTTCCACAATCCGTTCGCCATCAGGCGATGTTCCAGGAATGATTGCGGCGATTCACCGCCGAGCGCAGCAATGGTGCGGGCTGACCGCGGCGGGAGCAGTGTGCTTCGCCCTCTCGCTGTCCGCTGGCGATGCGCGCGGCAGTTGCGGCGATTGGCTCGATCATCCTACGCTTGAATCTCAGGCGAAGAGCGACGCGGCCTTCGAGGGAGGTCAAAGTCGTCCGATTCCGGCACGCGTTCCACCGTGCAAGGGTGCGTCGTGCCATAGCGCCCCGCGGCCTGCGGCGCCGTCGGCGCCGCCGCGGATTTCGGTTTCGCCGCAGGATCCGGTTGCGTATCTCGTTGTCTCGGCGGTCGCGGCGGACCGCTCGCTAGTCGAGGTTCTTGCAGAAGACAACGCCTCGCCCCGGCCGGGGCATCCGCTGCGCATCAAACGTCCTCCTCGCGTTTGAGGCAGCGGCTCTGTTGCGTCCACTTCGGCGTTGCTGCGTGGGCCGTGCCCCCGCCTCGCCGGCGGGGCGCTGTATTCATCTGAGCCGCGCGCTCGTCTGCGCGCCCGATGTTCCGCCTTCGAGCCGGTCGCCTGCGCGCTCTGGCTACGTCACGCGGCCGAAACTGTTGACCATTTGTCTGGCGTTTGAGGAGACGCCTCTTATGTCGCAAGTCACCCGTGCTGATCTGTTGCAGCCCACGCCGCCCAAGAAATACGTGCGGGCGGTCGGACCGAGGCTGCGCAAGCTCCTGTATTTTATCTTCGCGTTGACGGCGCTCTTGGGCGCCAACGCCGCGTACCTGGCGTGCATCACGGCGCTGGAGTGGGCGACCGGCCGGACTTATCAGAACTTCTTCTATCAGTACATGTTCCTGGGGCACCTGGCCTTGGGGCTGTTGTTGCTGGTCCCCTTCGTCGTGTTCGGCGCCATTCATATGGCGATCTCGCGGAACCGGCGAAACCGGCGGGCGGTCAAGATCGGCTACACGCTCTTCGCCGCGGGAATTGTGGTGCTCGTGACCGGCGTGCTGCTGATGCGCGTGGGCGGCTTCGACCTGCGACAGCCGGCGATGCGCTCTACCGTGTATTGGCTGCACGTCATCGCGCCGCTGGCGGCGGTGTGGCTGTACTGGCTGCATCGCCTGGCCGGGCCGCGGATCAAGTGGCGAGTCGGCCTGATCTACGCGGGCGCCGTGAGCGTGGTGGTGGCCGCCTTCGCGGCGGTGCACACGCAGGACCCGCGGGAGTGGTTCGCCGTCGGGCCGGAGTCGGGAGCGCGGTACTTCGAGCCGTCGCTGGCGCGGACCGCCTCCGGCAAGTTCATCCCTCCCGAGGCGCTCACCAACGACCAGTACTGCCTCAAGTGCCATGCCGACGTTCACGCCGGCTGGGCCAACAGCGTGCACCGCTTCAGCTCGTTCAACAACCCGCCCTACTTCGCCAGCGTCACCGAGACGCGGGAAGTCGGTCTCCAGCGCGACGGCAACGTGCAGGCCTCCCGCTGGTGCGCCGGATGTCACGACCCCGTGCCGTTCTTCAGCGGCGCCTTCGACGATCCAAACTTTGATACGCTGAACCATCCCACGGCCCACGCCGGAATCACCTGCACGGTCTGCCACGCGATCACGCACGTGAACAGCACCAAGGGGAATGCCGACTATACGATCGAAGAGCCGCTGCACTACCCCTTCGCGTACAGCGACAACGCGCTCTTGCAGTGGGTCAACAACCAGCTCATCAAGGCGAAACCGTCGTTCCACAAGAAGACCTTTCTCAAACCGTTCCACAAAGAGGCCGAGTTCTGCTCGACGTGCCATAAGGTGCACTTACCGAAGGAGCTGAACCACTACAAGGAGTTCCTCCGCGGGCAGAACCATTACGATCCGTACTTGCTGAGCGGCGTCTCCGGGCACGGCGCCCGCAGCTTCTATTATCCGCCGCAGGCCAAGACGAACTGCAGCCAGTGCCACATGCCGCTGCAGGCGTCGGATGACTTCGGCGCCCGGTACTTCGAGGGCGCCGAGGAGCTGAGCATCCACGACCACCTCTTCCCGACGGCGAACACGGGCGTCGCCTGGCTGCTCGACAAACCCGAGATCGTCGAGGCGCATCAGGACTTCTTGAAGGGCGTGATGCGGGTCGACATTTTCGGCGTCCGCGAAGGAGGCGAGATCGACGGTGTGCTCCAGGCCCCGCTCCGGCCGGAGGTTCCGGCGCTCGAGCCGGGCGCAAAATACCTGCTGGATACGGTCATCCGCACGCTCAAGA
The DNA here is from genome assembly GCA_019347795.1 of Planctomycetota bacterium. Classification (GTDB taxonomy): domain Bacteria; phylum Planctomycetota; class Planctomycetia; order Pirellulales; family Pirellulaceae; genus JAHWKS01. Next base: position 2,375 of record JAHWKS010000394.1, read on the forward strand.
TGGGGCACCTCTTCACGCAAGGCACGGTCGATTCCAACGAGGTTTGGCTCGACGTGACGGTCACCTCCGGCGACCGCATCATCGGCCGCAGCGGCGCGTTAGACCCGGAGAAGGGGAAGGAGGTAGATCCGTGGTCGCACTTCGTGAACGTGTTCATGCTTGACAAGGACGGCAACCGCATCGACCGCCGCAACCCGCAAGACATCTTCACGCCGCTGTACAACCACCAGATTCCTCCCGGCGCCGGGCAGACCGTGCACTACGAGCTGGCGTTGCCGGAGGACCTCTCGGCGCCGGTCACGGTCGAGGTGAAGCTGCAGTACCGCAAGTTCGACCAGCGGTACATGGACTTCGTCGCGCAGATGAACGAGAAGCACGGCCGCATCATTCGCGGCCACGAGCCGGGCCGGACGTACGAGAACGATCTGCCGATCACCACCCTAGCGGTCGATCGGGTCACCTTCCCCGTCGCGGGCGTCGAGGCGGAGGTGGAGAACGCTCCGGTCGATTTCCCGCTATGGCAACGGTGGAACGACTACGGCATCGGCCTGTTGCTCAAAGGCAAGGCCGAGTTGCGGCAGGCGGAGGCGGCGTTCCAGGAGGTCGAGAAGCTGGACCGCTTCGACGGCCCGATGAACCTCGCCCGGGTGTACAACATCGAAGGCCGGCTGGATGAGGCGGTCGAGGCGCTTCGTCGGGCCGACGCGTATCGCGACAATCCGGACTTCCCGCGCTGGACCTGGGCCTGGCTCAGCGGCGCGGTGAACCGCCAACAGGGGCGGCTGGAGGAGGCGGCTAACAACCTGCGGAGCGTGCTGGAGGATCGTACGCCGGAGATGATCGCCCGCAGCTTCGACTTCAGCCTAGACTACGAGGTGATCAACCTTTTGGGCCAGACGCTGTTCGATCTCGGCCGGCAACGGCAGCGGCAGAATCTCGATGAGGACGCCCGCGAGTTCTGGCTGCGGGCGGTCGAGCGATTCGAGAAGACGTTGACGATCGACTCGGAAAACGTCTCCGCCCACTACAACCTGGCGCTGCTCTACGCAGAGCTGGGGGACGAAGCGAAAGCGGACCACCATCGCCGCTTGCACGAGAAGTATAAACCGGACGACAACGCCCAAGGCCGCGCCGTGCGGCTGGCGCGCGAGAAGTACCCTGCAGCCAACCACGCCGCAGAGGCGGTCGTGAAATATCCCCTGCAACGCCCCGGCGCGCCGGGACTGGAATCGGAATTCGCCGCGGAGTGAATCGATTCGTTTAACCGCGTGCCCGGCGGGCCGCGCGGACGCCAGTGCTGGATCCAACGTCGCGCGGCCCGTTGGGCACGCGGTTAAACGACACCTATCAGGACCTACTCGTGATGAATAAACCCAAAGACATACCTCAGCAAATCGAACTCGATGAAGAGCGGGACGACGCCGTGATCGGCGTGGCGCTGCGGTGGTCGCTGGCGGCGATCGTGCTGCTGGCGGTCGTGGTGGGCGGCGTGGCGTACTCGCTCACGCGCGACGAGCCGCCGCCTCCCGTGAAGGAGACGCAGCTTGCGCCGGTCGAGGTCCGCGAGGCGCCGAAGATCGAGATCCCTCCGGCGCCGTTCACCGACATCACCGCCGCGGCCGGGATCGACTTCGTGCATGAAAACGGCGCCGCGGGCGAAAAGCTTCTGCCGGAAACGATGGGGGGCGGCTGCGGCTGGCTCGACTTCGACAGCGACGGCGATCAAGACCTGCTGCTGGTGAACGGCCGGCGATGGCCGTGGGACAAGCGGCCTGTCGAAGAGCCGGCGACAATGGCTCTCTACCGCAACGACGGGAGCGGCGCCTTCGAGAATGTGACGGCCGGCTCGGGACTCGATGTCTCGCTCTATGGCATGGGCGCCGCCGTCGGCGATTACGACAACGACGGCCGCGCCGACGTGTTTCTCTCCGCCGTCGGCCGCAACCGCCTCTTCAAGAATCTCGGCGACGGCCGGTTCGCCGATGTCACCGAAACCGCAGGCGTGGCCGGCGGCGACGATGCCTGGGGAACAAGCTGCGGCTTCTTCGACTACGACAACGACGGCGACCTCGACCTCTTTGTCTGCAACTACGTCCAATGGTCGCGGGAGTACGACGCGGCGCAGAACTTCCAGCTCACCGGCGGAGGCCGCGCGTACGGCCGGCCGCAGAACTTCGAAGGCGCGTTCTCCTATCTCTATCGCAATGACGGCGAAACGTTCACCGACGTATCCAAGTCTGCCGGCATTCAGGTTCGCAACCCGGCCACGGGCGTGCCGCTGGGGAAATCGCTGGGGCTGACGTTCCTCGATTTCGACCGCGACAGTTGGCTCGACGTGCTCGTGGCGAACGACACGGTGCAGAACTTTCTCTTCCACAATCAGCGCGACGGGACGTTCCGCGAGATCGGGAGCCTGGCGGGCGTCGCCTTCGACATGGACGGCGCCGCCCGCGGAGCCATGGGCATCGACGCCGGCCGCTTCCGCAACGACGATGCGCTGGGGATCGCCATCGGCAACTTTTCCAACGAGATGACGGCCCTCTACGTCGCCTACGATGGGGAGGGGCAGTTCACTGATGAGGCGATCTCCACCGGCCTGGGCCCCGAAACGAGGCTGGAGCTGACGTTCGGCGTGTTCTTCGCCGATTACGACCTCGATGGCCGGCTGGACCTGTTCGCCGCCAACGGCCACCTGGAGGAAGAGATCAACCGCGTGCAGCCGAGCCAGCACTACGAGCAGCCGCCGCAGTTGTTCTGGAACTGCGGTCCCGAGCACGGCGCCGAGTTCCTTCCAGTCCCGCCTGGTAAGTGCAGCGACGAGTTCCTCCGGCCGATGGTCGCCCGTGGCGCCGCCTACGCCGACATCGACAACGACGGCGACACGGACGCCCTTTTCATGGCGGTCGGGGGGTCGCCGCGACTCCTGCGGAACGACCAGGAGTCAGGCCATCACTGGCTCCGCTTCAAGCTGATCGGCCGGCAGTGCAGCCGGGACGCGATTGGGGCTTGGGTCGAGGTAAAACTCCCCGACCGCACGCTCTGGCGTCAGGTGATGCCGACCCGCAGCTACATCTCGCAGGTCGAGCTGCCGGTTGCCTTCGGGATGGGAGACAACGATCAGGTCGAGTCCGTGACCGTTCACTGGCCGGACGGCAGCCGGCAAACCGTGGCCGACGTGCAAGTTGACTCCGAACAGACGATCGAACAAGACGCCTCCCATGCCCAATGAGCGGCCGCCGCTGGCATTGAAGCTCCCGTTGTGGCTCTCGGCCGCGTTCATGCTCACGATTCCGGAGGAATACAGCGAGGCGGCCCGGCTGGAAGGGCTGGGAGAGTGGGGCGTGTTTCGGCGAATCATCCTGCCTCTGCTCTTGGCGGCGGCGACGCTGTTCGCCCTGCCCATCATCCTGCTGTTTCTCTTGACGCAGAAGACGTTTTTGAAGGGCGTCGCCGCGGCGGGACTTAAAGGATAGCGCACCGGGCGCTCAACATCCTACCTCTTGCGATGGCGAATCTTCGCCCGCATCCGACGCTTCTTACGACCGACTTTCCGCCGGCCCTTGCCTGTTTTCTTGGTGCCCACAAGGTCCTCCCTCATCCAGAAAACTGATCCCAGATCAACAGCCGCCGACGCGGCAAGTCCCGAGGGGAGCACATGTTGCGCCGCGCCGCCAGGGGAGAG